>DAOWDS010000024.1 GCA_030638895.1 Candidatus Moraniibacteriota bacterium
AATAACTCAATAATTTGCTCTTGTGTAAACATATTTTTTTATTAATTGTTTATCTTAATTATATATTTAATTCGCTAATTAAAAAAGTAGACACTTCGTGTCTACTTTTTGGGTCCCAGTTCATGTTTTATGGGTTATTTTATAATCTCAAGATACTTTATAATATTTATAACATTAGAAAAGGGGCTTCAGGGCTTGAATTCAGGAAAGAAAATTTGGGGTTGACAAAACATTATTTTTGTTTTAACTTAATAAGTTGTGAATGTAAATATAACTTACTATATTAATAACCACAATACCAAAAATTGGAGGGATAAATTTTATGTTAGGGCATATAAAACCATCAGATTTTAGCTGTAGTCCATTAGCAAAAGGAGAATATAAAAAGCTTTATTGTTCTGTGTGTAGTAGTATGCAAAAGCAATTTGGAATTTTAGCTTCGGGGCTTTTGGTTCATGAGTTGGTGCTGGCAATATTGTTCCTTAAAAATAACTTTAATCCGGAAGAAAAGCGTGAGAAATGTTGTCCTCTTGGCTGTTTCCTTATAGAAAAGGATATATATACACATCAAGTTATTGATTCGGCTGCAAGACTATCTCTTTTGTCTGTATGGCTAAAGATAACAGATTCTGTTATAGATGAACCGAATTTATTTAAGAGAATTTTGTATCAAATGTTAGACAAGAAAGCTCAAGAAGCATTTAAAAATGTTAGCGATGAAACAGAAAATTTTTTTTATGAATATTGCGAATCCGTTATTCCTTCAACTGATTTTCAGTATATAAGAAAAATGTCAGGTCTTCTGGCAAAAAAAATCTTAATGGAAATGAGTAGTTTGACAGATATTCAAGTTCAGAAAAAAGAAATGTTTGATATTTTCCAGCTAACAGGAGAACTGGTTTTAATCGGAGATTCTTTATTGGATTTTACAAGAGATATTGAACATGGACAATATAATCCGATTATCAAATCTGGGTGCGACATAGTGGCTTATAAAAAATATTTTCAGGAGTATCTTTTATGTGAGAAAAAACTTCGCAATATGATAAATAAAATTCAAGAAAAAAACAGTCTTTTTGTAATAGAATTTCTTTCCGGGATAGATGGATTTTCGGAGAGAATTTATAAACAAAAGAAGGAGGTTGAATTATGGATATTATAGATAGAATGGAAATGCTTTTAGAAGGAGCAATAAAATCAAGAGAACCAAGCATTCCATTTGAAGAAAAACCGTGTGAATTTTGCTCTGAAGTTGATGTTTCTATGGATATTGAAGTCGGGGTTATGATTGAGGTAGAAAGCACTACAGTAAAAAGAGCCTGTGTTCATTTATGGAGTAGAAGAACTGGAATAGTTAAAGAGATCATTGTGAATGATAATAAGCTAGAAAAAATAAACTTTATTGGTTTCACTGACAAAGTTCCAGGATGGCAAGGGTTTGTGTATTGGATATTATGTCCAAAATGCAAAAGAAGAATTCATAAAGATTATAAAGAATTTTAAAATAAAGGATGATGTTTTTTAACAAACAAAATCCTTTTTATTTTTAAGAACGTTCCTTTTTATTACAAATGTAATAATGTAATATGGTAAATTTTTAAATGGTTTGTAGTCAAAAATATTATAATTAATATTTTTTAATAAATAAAAAAATAGAACATTTATTCTTGTTCTATTATGTCAGATTTTGTAAAGACTTTTGTTATATGTTGAATCTCCCAAGAATACAGAGTGTTACTTAATGTTGAGGTTGCAAAATCAATAACATCTTGTTCTTTTTTAAAATAAAGTACGAACGGAAAGCGTCGAGGATTCAATATTATACCACTATCAGCAAAGATTTGCCAATTGCCTTCAGCAGACATAGACATGGTGTCCATAGCAAGCAGGATATCATAAGCAAAGTTTTTAGATTCTTCTTCAAATCCGTCAATCATTTTCCAATCTACTTTAATCACCCCATCTCTTTTTTTAACAAACTCAAGCCCTTGTTCTTTGAGCTGTTCAAATTTGTTGCGCAATTCTTTTTCCAGACAAGCAATACACAGCCAGTAATGTGGTTTAATGAGAAATACAAGGTCATTTATTTGAATTACTTCCGATTCTTTCATTTGTGGTTTTGCTTTACACCTAGAACATAGATCTGATTTCAAGACAATTCCTCCTTAAATATAATACAGCCTTATTTGATTGTGTCAATATCTCAAACGTTTTAACTCATTCATCCCCACATTCCATTTCTTAATATCCACCAATAAGGGGTTTGAACTTTCAATACTAGGGTGTATGTGCTAAATAGTCTTTTAAACAAGGGATTTTATCATTTTAAGATATTTTATAATATTAAAAAGAGGCTTTGTAGTTTGAATTCAGGGACTAGCACAAGGCATTGACAAGTTTTTTATTTATGATAAAATTTTAGTGTCAAATAAAAATGTTTGAATATCAATGAGGAGGAGGAAAAAACGATGAATTATTTCTGGCAGCGTTTTATGTATCCGGTTTTTACTTCAAAACAACATCCAGAACAAAAACCAAACGAAGTTTATATTGGAAACTTTACAGTCGTAGATTTTGAAAAGAACTTGTGGGCAACAAAACGCAAAGGAGACATTGCTTACAACACAAAAGAAAAGATAATTAAAAAAACTGGAAATTCAGAAAAAGATCTTTTCCCAGTTTTTATGGAAATATCGGAATTTCAAGAAAGAATTAAACTGTTGAGGAGTTTGTAAATTTAAATAGAGATTACCGCCTTATTATTTAAGTAAGACGGTTAATTTTTTATATTTATTGTTATCATATTTTTAGGATGTTTTATTAATATAGATAGTTTTTGTAATTTAAACAAATATTTTTTAAAAAGTTAAATTTTTTATTACGTTATGATAGAAATAGCGCTTTGTAATTTTATCAATTTTTTTAATTAATGGTTTTGAGTTTTTAATATTTGAGCATACAAAAACAGGTTAATACTGTTTTTTATTTAATGATAATCATCATCATAATAATAATGTTGGTATTGAACTATTTAAGAGTTGCTGTTATGATTAATATATTAATTTTAATAAATAAGTTCCAATGATATATCCAATGAGAATAAATAAATATTTAGCGGAAAAGAAAATTTGCAGCAGAAGAGAAGCCGATAAATTAATAAAACAAGGAAAGGTAAAAATTAATGGCAAGCAAGCCCAATTGGGAGAGAAAGTTTGTGAAACCGATAAAGTTGTTGCGGAATGGGATTTAAAGCATCTTGTTTATATTGCTTTTAATAAACCAAAGGGAATTGTTACTCACAGTCCGCAAGAGAATGAATTAAGCATTGAAGACATTCTAAAATTAGATTTTGAAGTTTTTCCTCTTGGCAGATTGGACAAAGAATCGCAAGGATTAATTCTTCTTACGAACGACGGAAGAGTGACAGATAGATTATTAAATCCGGCATACTATCACGAAAAAGAATATAAAGTTAAAATAAACAAGCCAATAGATGAGAATTTTGTCAGACAAATAGAGCAAGGAGTGAAACTGGAAGGTGGTTATGTAACAAAAGGGTGTTTTTTAAAAATTATAGATGATTTTACCTTTCTAATCTCTTTAACTGAAGGAAAAAATAGACAAATAAGAAGAATGTGCAGGGCTTTAGGATTTGGCATTGTTGACTTAAAAAGAATAAGAGTAATGAACATTGAGCTTCGCGATTTGAAGCTCGGAAAATATAAAATGATTTCAGGTGAAGAGCTTGAAGATTTTTTGTCTATATTAGGTTTATGAAATTTATGAAAAAAGAAATCGGAATAGGTTTAACAATTGGAAAATTTGCTCCACTTCACAGAGGACATCAATTTTTGATTGAAAACGCGTTGAATAAAGTCGGCAAACTAATTATCATGGTTTATGATTGTCCCAATGTTACTGATATACCATTGAAAGTTCGCACTGGCTGGATAAAAAAATTGTACCCAGAAGTGATTATTATGGAGGCGTATAGCAGTCCAAAGAAAGTTGGCAAAGACAAAGAGGCGATAAAAATTCAAGTTGATTATATTCTTAGAAAAATATCTGATTATAAAATTACGCATTTTTTTTCAAGCGAGTGGTATGGTGGATATGTAAGCAAAGCTTTGCGTGCTAAAAATATTATAGTTGACGCTGATAGAAAAAAATTTCCAATTTCA
>DAOWDS010000051.1 GCA_030638895.1 Candidatus Moraniibacteriota bacterium
CTGCGCGTAGGGCATTGAACCTGACTCAAACCAACAATCAAAAACATCACCAAGAATTTTTACCTCACTTTGACATTTCGAACATTTGATTTTTACACCATCAATATTTGGCTTATGCAAATTAAACTGTTCTGATTTTTCATTTAAATAGAAAATATTTCTCCCAATATTTTTTAAAATTCTCTCAAGACTAAAAATATCTTTTTTTGAAACTTTGTTTAATAATTTTTCAAACATAGCATTAACTCCACCGTGCGTCACAATCAAAACTGTCTTACCTGCATATTTTTTATTAATATCTTCTGCAAATTCTTTAACCCTATCTTCAACGTCCGATCTCGATTCACCATCTCCACCAAACTTAAAATTATATTGATCTTCACCCTTGTCAAGTTTCTTATATTCCTGAAATAATTCATTTTTATCACAAAATAACTCCTCGCTATTATGTCCATTCCATGCACCAAAATCATATTCTCTAATCCTATCATCTTCAACGCGCTCAATGCCTAAAACATCATTAATAATATCGGCCGTTTGTTTTGTTCTTTGAATTGGAGAAGAAATAATGATATCAATTTTCTCATTTTTCAATATTTCTGCTACATTTTTCGACTGCTTAATTCCTTTTTCTGTCAAAAGATATCCATCAAGCTGGCCAGCCATAATGTCTTTCACATTGCTCTCAGACTCTCCATGTCGTAAGAGAATAAATTTTGTTATTTTCTCGTCTGTCTTTTCTCGAAGATCATCAATAGACTTCATCACTTCAATGTTTTCACAGTCTGAACATTTCCAAATCGGAAGTGGCGCTCCCCAAAATCTGTTTCGAGAAACTGCCCAATCACGAGCATCCTCTAACCACTTTCCAAATCTACCATTTTTAATATACTCTGGAGTCCAATTTATTTGCTTATTGTTTTTTACCATTTCGTCCTTAATCTCCGTCACCTTCACAAACCAAGAACTCGTCGCATAATTAAGTAGTGGCGTCTCGCACCTCCAACAATGAGGATAGCTATGTTTATAATTATCTTTTGTAAATAATTTACTATTTTCCTCAAGCCATTTCACAATCTTTTCATCCGTCTCTCTTGGATTTCTTTTCGGTTTTACTTCCCTATTCTCTCCGTCTTTATTTTTGAAATCAACAACTTCCTCTGTAAATCTACCATTCATTTTGATATGCTTAACAAAAGGCAAATTATATTTCTGTCCTAACTTCATATCATCATCTCCAAAAGCCGGCGCAATATGCACAACCCCCGTTCCTTCTTCAGTTGAAACAAAATCCCCAGCATAAATTTTCCAACCATTTTCTCTGTTTTCTAAATCGTTCTTTTTAGAATAATAATCAAATAGCGGTTCATATTCCAAACCTACTAATTCACTACCATCAATTTCATTTAAAATTTCAAATTCTTTATCTTTTAATATTTCTGCAATCCTATCTTTTGCCAAAATATAAAAATTATTTTCTCCCTTAATACTTAATACTAAATACTTAATACTATTACCAACGGCCAAAGCCACATTCCCTGGTAATGTCCAAGGAGTTGTCGTCCACGCCAAAACAAATACATTGTCATTCTGAGTAAACTTGTCATCCTGAGCTTTAGCGAAGGATCCTGTCATTTCCTGCATAGTATCGGGATTCTTCATTTCGCTATCGCTACATTCAGAATGACTATCTGCATTGTCATCCTGAACTTGATTCAGGATCTTTTGTTTTAGCACTTCAACACTCTCTTTTTTCAACCTAAACTTAACCGTAGCTGACAAATCCGTAATATTCTTATATCCTTGCGTCACTTCAAAATTAGATAGCGTTGTCTCACATCTTGGACAGATATGCATTGCTTTATGCCCTTCATAAACAAGTCCTTTTTTGAAAAGCTCTGAAAAAACCCACCAAATACTTTCGGTATATTTCCAATCCATTGTCCTATAATCATTTTCCATATCAACCCATCTTCCCATTCTTGGAATAAATTTTTTCCAATCATCTGAATATCGCAACACGGACTTGTGACAAGCATCATTGAAATTATCAACGCCCCACTTCTCAATATCCTGTTTATTTTTAATGTCGTGTTCTTTTTCAATCAAATTCTCAATCGGAAGTCCATGACAATCCCAACCCCATTTCCTGTTAACTTTATTCCCCTTCATCGTCCAAAATCTTGGCACTACATCCTTAATCAAACTCGCCACAACATGCCCATAGTGAGGAAGTCCTGTCGCAAATGGAGGCCCGTCAAAAAAGCTATAATTTTTTTCATCTCCCCTATTTTCAACAGATTTTTCAAATATTTTTTCTTCTTTCCAATTTTTCATTACTTCCTTTTCTATCTCAGGAAAATTCTGTCTTGGATTTACCTTTTTAAACATAAAAATAATATTAATTTTTAATTTAAGTTTCGCTAAATTAAAAAACTGTCCTTTGCTCTTTACTCCGTTTATAATAAGCCAAAAATGACAAAAAGTAAAGTTTTTTTCTTTTTTTCTATCTCATCTTTTTCAAAAAGACGAGCTGAGAAAAAAACAAAATCCGCTTTTCGATGAGCGGATTTTGTTTTGACTATCGACAGTTCCATAGTCCTAAGTTGAGTGATAACGAAACGAGGCTGTGGAACCGCATGTGCAATATTCTGTATTCTGAGTACTACAACCCTAACGGTACTATGTAACCCTCACGAATTTATTCTCTGTCATTCTGAAACAAAACGAGTGGAACAAGTGTAGTGATAGAATCCCGAAACTATGCACATGAAATTATACTATAAAATTTATGATATTAAATACGAGATTCTATCGGTCGTTTCACTTTCTCCAGAATGACACCTATTTCACCACCCCTTCCAAAACTATCAGTGTCTCCTTTGCTGTTTTTCTCCAATGAAATTTTTTCGCTTGTTCTAATCCTCTTGCTTTCATTTTCTCTCGTAAAATATCATCATCAAGAACTTTCAAAATTGCGCATTTAATTCCATCAACATCATATGGATTAATTAATCTGGCGACACCTTCAGTAATTTCTGAAAGAGAAGGGACTCTTGAACATACCACTGGAGCTCCGCAAGCCATCGCTTCTAAAACTGATGAACCAAATTCTTCATATAAAGGAACGGAAACAAAAATATCGGCTCCGCTATATAGAGCATTTAAATCTTCTTGATCAATATACCCCGGAAAAATAACTTCGTTTTTTAATCCAAAATCCTTCGCAATCTGATGGATTTCATCCGCAAGCCACCCATTCTTTCCAGCCAATACTAATTTATAATTTGAATTAGGCATTTTGCCTTTGAGTAATAATCTTAACTTTGAAAATGCTTCAATTAATTTTGGAAGATTGTTTGACGGCTTAATTGTATTCATAAATAAAATATATTCACCTTCAATTTTGTATTTATTTTTTACTTTTTGAATTTCATTCAAGCTCGCAATCTTAAAGAAATTTTCATCAAAAGCATTATATATAACTTTTATCTTTTTACTATCTACTCTAAAATCATTTTCAAAATCATTTTTAGCAGCCTTCGTTGAAGCGATCACAACATCAGCTCTTTTAAAAGCAGAGGGTTTTATCTTAAATTTAATAGCCTCTTTTTTTGAAAAAAGTTCAGGAAATTTTTTTAATGCTAAATTATATCCCGTTACTACAATTTTTTTCTTATATGTAATTGGAACTCTGCCGCCTGGAACAAAAAGAACATCTAGTTTATCTCGCAAAAAAAACGCCGTGGCCAAAGTTTCAGAATATGCCAATGGCAAAAACTTTTTATAATGCGAAAACGGAAACCGCCTTATGGACGTATTTTGCTTGCTAAATTTTTTAATATCGCTTTCTCTGGCTTTATAATTAAAAAACAGCACATATTCATTTTTTTGGTCAATTTTAAGAAGATATCTTATTAATTGATATGTATAATGGCCAAGCCCCGCAGCATCTCCCATTTTTGGATTCAAAATTGTTTGTGCGTCAATTCCAATGCGCATATTATTATATTTAAATCATTTTAAGACTTACAAGTTTGCTGTTATTCTTAGCCTGTTAAAGAATCAACACAATGTTGCGACAAGCTCGGCATAATATTTATACGCATTATTTTTATCCAAACTCGTAAGTCCTATATTTATTGTCTATTTTAATTATAAGCCTATAAAGCTGGGTGTCAATTATACGCATCAATTCATATATAATTTGCCATCCGATTAATCCTTGTGCTAAACTAAAACCATGAAAACATACTCAATAAACAAACGAGCAAATTATGATTATGAAATTCTTGAAAAATTAGAAGGCGGATTAGTATTGGCTGGATATGAAGCAAAGTCAATTAAAACAGGGCATATAAGCCTCAAGGGGGCGTATGTGACAGTAAAAAATAATGAACTATTTTTAACAAACGCTAATATTCCCGCTTACCAACCGGCAAATATGCCGGAAAGTTACGACCCGGAAAGATCAAGAAAGGTTTTAGTTCATAAAAATCAGACAAAGTCCTTAATTGGGAAAATAAGCCAAAAAGGCTTGACATTAGTGCCAATTAAAGTATACTCTAAACATGGGCTTATTAAGCTTGAGTTTGGTGTTGGAAAAGGAAAAAGAAAAATTGATAAAAGAGAGGGTATTAAAAAAAGAGAAGCAGCGGTTAAAATGAAAAGAATATTGAAAAATAATAAATGATTGTGTATAGCTGTTATTTTTAATATCAAATGACAATTCAATATCAAATGACAAATTTCAAAATTATCTAAACATAAACACAGTTGTTTAAATGTTTATATGTTAAAATGTTTAAATGCCTATGGGGATGATTTGATTCGATAGAGATCTTATTTAAAAATTGCCAATCGAGTAATCTGGTTAATCTCGTAAAAAATTACCAGAAAAATATAAGTGCAAACACACTTGTAAGCAGAGTAGCAAATCTGTTTAATTTTAATAGACAAACTACTTTTGCAACTGCTATTGCCTAATAAATTTAGGCCGATAGCCATCGAATTGCCAAATCTTGATAGGCAAATCTCGGTGTCATACATTAAGATAGGGTCTTGAGTTGTTTAATCTCAAACACTCGAAATCACAATTAAACTCGAGCTTATAAGGTCTTGATTATTCACTGCTTATATGCTTTAAATTTTTAAAGAATAATCTATATTGGTAGATAATTTTTGAATGAACTTTCTAGACGCGGGTTCAATTCCCGCCATCTCCACAAAATGGAATATAGAATTTTGAATCTGGAGCATTAAATTCAAAATTCTATATTCCAATCTAAATATTAATCTCAAACATATCGCAAAAATAAAAGCACTTAGAATAAATAGCCAAATTAGATTACCAGAAGTTATGGTAATTGACGAAAATGGAAAACAGCTTGGACTTATGAAAATTGAAGATGCTTTGAGTTTAGCAGCTAAAAAAGAACTTGATTTAGCTGAAGTGTCCCCTAATCTCAATCCTCCTGTATGCAAAATAATGGATTTTGGCAAATATTTATATAAGATTGCAAAACAAAAAAGGCGCCAGGACGCCAAACAAAAGAATGTTGAAATTAAAAGCGTAAGAGTTAGCATGAGGGCAGAAAAGCACGATCTTGAATTTAAAGCCAAAAACACCGTAAAATTTATGAAACAGGGAAATAAAGTAAAAATCGATATGATATTAAAAGGAAGAGAAAAAGCACATTTTGATTTTGCTTCTAAAAAAATTGAAAACTTTTTAAATATTGTATCTGAAATATCAAAAATGGACAAAGAAACAGAGGCGATAGAAATTATAAGAGAACAAAATCCCAAAAGAACACCACAGGGACTGACTGCTATTATTGAATATAAAAGAAAATAGACACGCTGCGTAGTTAGTTTTGTAGCGAAATTACTAGATTTTGATACAAATTTTTCAAATCATTCTTGGAATTTAATTTAATCTAAGTTGAAAAAATTTTTGTAGGATTTGACCAAAATATAGCAATGGCAGCGAAAACTAATTACACGGTTTATCTATTAATTAAATTTAAAAATAATCTCGAAGAAATGAAAATTAAAACAAGAAAAGCTGTTGCTAAACGGTTTAAAATAACTAAAAAAGGCGCAGTTATAGCAAGAACTGCCAATCAGGATCATTTTAATTCCAGAGAATCAGGGAATAAAACAAGACAAAAAAGATTAGACAAACAGATAGTAAGCGGAATAAAAAAATTAATCAAAAGACAGCTTGTAAAGTAAATATTATATTGTTGTATTGTTATGACTATTTATAGCACAACAATGGAACAATTTAACAATTTAATTTTTATGATATGACAAGAGTAAAAAGAGGCGTAATGGCCAACAAAAGAAGAAAAAAAGTTATAAAAAAAGCTAAAGGTTTTTTGAATGCTAGAAGCAAAAAATATAAAGCAGCCAAAGAAGCTTTGATGAAAGCTGGAACTTACGCTTATAGAGACAGAAAAGTAAAAAAAAGGACAATGAGAGCCCTATGGCAAATCAGAATTAACGCTAAAGCTAGAGAGTTCGGATTAAGTTATAATAGATTCATTCACGCTTTGAAATTAGCTAAAATTGAAATTGATAGAAAAATTTTATCAGAACTTGCAATTGAAGATCCTAAAATATTTAAAAATATAGTAGAAAAAGCAAAAGAAAATATCAAATAGCTTTTACTACAAAAAAAGAAAAGTAGAGTAATCTTCTTTTCTTTTTTTGTATTCTATATTTTTGTTAACTGTATATTTTAGTTCTTATCATCTTCCCAAATACGAATCAATTTGATCCACGCTTAATAAATTAAACAAACCATTTTTTCCTTTTGAACTAATTTTAATGATACCTTGATTTTCAACAATGAAGCCTTTGTCTTTTAATTCTTTTAAAGCCTTACTTAACTGAGAAATTTTAGTTTCTTTTCCATTTTCAGAAATATCTCCTTTCACGGCGTCAAATAATTCATTTTTAGTAATTCCATTTTCTACTGTTTTTGCCAATTCTATAATAATTGCGTTGTAGATATTGTTTTCAACAATGCTTTCTTCTAAAAGACCTTTTTCAATGTTCATTATACTCCTTTCAATTTAATAAATAAAAATAAATAAATCAGTGTATTTTACCAATCATAATTTTTATAAACCCAGTTTACTAAATCTTCTGTCTCTTGAAATCTGTCTTTTGCGTTTAAAACAACAGTTATAATTTGATTTTTTTTACCATTTGCGTCATTTATTATTAAAACGAGACACTCTCCAGCCTTATCCGTAAATCCAGTTTTCCCGCCTGTAATATTTTCAAACTTTCCAAGCAACAAATTTGTGTTTTTTATTTTATGATTTATCTTGCCGTCCAAAGAACTTAAAATGATGTTTTGAATTTTTGAATATTCCCAGATTAATGGCTTATCCAACGAATAATCTACAAGCTGCGCAATATCATAAGCAGTTGAAATATTATCACTCTCTTGATCTAGTCCAGTGGGATTATAAAAAACTGTATCTCTAAGTCCTAATAATTTAGCTTTTTTATTCATTAAATCAATAAAATCATCTATATTACCGCTTGTACGTTCAGCTAATGCGACAGCAGCAATGTTATTAGAACTCATAAGCATTATTTTAAGAAGATTTTCCACGCTTATTTTTTCTCCAATTGTTAATCTTTCTTTTTTTCCTTTTACTTTAAACGCATTTTCACTTATTGTAACAATTTCATCAAGTTTATTATTTTCCAAAACAATCAGTGCTGTCATAATTTTTGTTAAACTTGCTATAGGTAGTTTTTTTTCTGAATTTTTGGAATATAAAATAAAATCAGTTTCAACGTCAAAAGCAATGGCTGATTTTGAGTTTATATCAATATTTGCATCACTATCTATTTTACGAGGTAAAGAATATAATGAATTTTCTAAATACAAATTATCATAATAATAATCCCAATTTGATTTTTTATAATTAACATCCTGTTTAACAAATTCAGTCTTAATAAATTGAGTCAATAATTCAGGACCTTCGTGAACATCTGAAATAACATTCACCTGCCCTAAAAAAACTAATAAAATTATAGCTATGTTTTCAATCATTTTGGTATAAAAATTTTATTTTTAATTAACTGCTCATTATTTTAATTATCTTTAACTGTTTTGATATTTTCTTTTTCAGAATTATCACTTTCAACTTCCGCGCTATTAATTTTCTTAAATAACTCTTTTTCTCTCAATTCTCCAAATTTTGGCAAATCTTCAACTTTTTCCAATCCTAATTTCTTAAGAAAATCAAAAGATATCCGATATAAATACGCTCTTGCATCCTTGGGATTGTTTATTTTTTCAATAAGC
>DAOWDS010000019.1 GCA_030638895.1 Candidatus Moraniibacteriota bacterium
CTAATAATTCTTCTTTCTTTACAAGCCTTTGTTCGTTTCTATTCACTTGCCTGTTTCTTTCAATTTCTTCATTCTTGACATCATCCAATATCTCTACGGCTTTATTTTTAGAATTTAATAATATTTCAGCTGCCTTATTTTTTGCTTCAGTAAGTATTTTATTAACTTTACTTTCAGCTGTCTCCATTTGCTTTGTAGCAAGAAACTGTCTTCCAAAATAACCAATAACAGCACCAGTACTAAAAGCAATAAGACCCATAATCAATATTTGTATTACATCCATTTTTTATTTCTCCTAAATTAATCGGACAAATACCGAGTTTAATCTAGAATTTACACTACTTTTGCCGCGCTTATATATTTTAAATTAAAAATAAACATACCTTTGTTCTTGTTTAAAATTTAAAACACACTTAAAAAACTGACAAAAAGCCTTTTTTTCGCCAAAAAATTTAATAATTTACAAATCATAGTAAATGATTGTGATTTTATAGTGAATAGTAGCAACATAGTTTAAAATCTAGATTATTTTAGCATTATCAACCAATCAAAATTAACTATTTAATTACACAAATTTATACTACCAGATACATTTAAAATTGTCAAAAATTTGTATTAGTCCAACACATTCTGGACAATTTAGCAATAGAATTTATTCATATCTCAACGCATTAATAGGATTTAGTTTCGCTGCCTTTTTTGCCGGATACCACCCAAATATAATTCCAAAAAATGCCGCGACTGTAAACGAAATTATAATCGCCTCAATAGAGATAACAAACGGCCAATCAAAATTATATGCCCTAACAGATAAAGTGATCAAAAAAGAAATAATAATGCCAAAAAGAACTCCTATAATTCCTCCTATAACCGAGATTAGAACAGCTTCGGTAACAAATTGATTCAAAATATCTTTTTGTTTAGCTCCTAATGATTTTCTAAGCCCAATTTCTCGAGTTCTTTCTGCTACAATTACAAGCATGATATTCATAATCCCAACTCCGCCAACTATTAAAGAAATGGCCGCTAACAATCCTAACAGCAAAGAGATAACACTTGTAACAGTGTTAACGATTTCAATTATTTGATCCATTGACATTACCTGAAAATCGTCTTTGGCAGGATCGTCAATATTATGTCGTTGACGAAGCAGTTGTGAAACCTCTGCTTCTGCCTGAGAAAAATGTTGATTGTCTTCCATAACCATCGCAAATTCAATTAAATGGTCTATTCCTGTAATTAATTTTTGAGAGGTTTTTAGCGGAATATAAACCATCGTATCCGAATCCATGGTCATTACCAGCCCCCTTTCTTTCATTACCCCAATCACTTTAAAATTAATCTGCTTAATTTTTATCTGCTTGCCGATCGGATCTTGTCCTCTAAAAAAATTCTCGGCAATTTTACTTCCAATAACAGCGACTTTCGCCATGCCTCTTTCTTCTTCGTTCGTAAAATATCGGCCCTGAGCAACTTTTAACTGCCCGTCAACTTCTGGATAATAAGCATCGCTCGCGATAAGCATTACTTGTTTTTCTTTTTCTTTATAAGTCGCCCACTCTACTCCAGCCGCATAACCAGAAACTGCTTTGATATATGGAAATCTTTTTTTGTCTCTTACCGCTTCTACGTCGTCATATTTTAAAGTGGTAATTACCGTACCCTCAACCATTGATTGCATTGAAGCTCCAAAATCACTCCCCGGAACCTTAACTTGCACGCTCATCATATTATCCCCAAAAACACTAATTTGATCAACAATCAAAACCTTCAGTCCCTGTCCAACCGATACAATAACAATCACTGCCGCAACCCCAATCACAATACCAAGAACCGATAATGAAGTTCTAGTCTTGTTCGCTTTAAGACCGGTGATAGCAAGTTTTAAATTTTTTAGCGATAGTATTGACATTTTGCAAATTATGATAAGCTAAATATTATGGTCTATATTTGAAAATTAAAGATACTGAGGATGGAAAAGAATGAAATAATATTTTTTGAAAGCACCGTGGCAAGCAGAATATGAGGAAGTAAACAAAAAACAATATCTTAAGACTCTGAAATGTCTTGGTATTTATTCTGGTCATGGGGTTGGTCCTCATTCTTTGTTTAAAAAATATGGAGTTGAGGGAAAAATCGAAAGAAGATAACTATAAAACAACAAGAGTCTTACAGCGCTCAAACCGAAGCTGTCTTTTTTTTATTTCCCTCAGTTTTCAAAAAGATACAAGGATACAAGATACAATAACCAAAAAATAATCAAACATCAAATTTCAATAATCAAATAGCTTGGAATTTGATTATTGGTTATTGAAATTTATTTGTGTCCTTGTTTCTTGTATCCTTGTTTCTTTTATTCATATCTCAACGCCACAATTGCGTTCAAATCTGCTGCTTTTTTAGCGGGATAAATTCCAAAAGCAAGACCAATTACAACCGCGATGACAAAAGAAAGAATTACTGAAAAAGGAGTGATTACTAAATCCCAGCCATATCCAAGATATTGCACGCCAACAGCAACCATTGCGGCAAAAAAAGCGCCGCCAATAACTCCGATCAAGCCGCCTACAAAAGTAATAATGACAGACTCAACCAAAAATTGGCTTAGAATATTTTTTCTTTTAGCTCCCAATGCTTTGCGCAAACCAATTTCTCTAGTTCTTTCCGTCACGGATACAAGCATAATATTCATAATCCCAATTCCGCCAACCAAAAGAGAAATTGCGGCGATAGCGCCCAAAAATAAATTTAAAGCGTTTGTTACAGTACTAATCATATCCAACGCTTGGCTCATACTCTGAACAGTAAAATCTATTTTTCTTGGATCTTTAATATTGTGCCTTTTCTGTAAAAGTTTTTTGATTTCACTGATTACAAAAGGCGCATTTTTTTCATCATCAATTTTCGCCCTAATCAATCCGATATGATCAATCCCTAACATTATTTTCTGCGCTGTTTTTACTGGAATAAAAACTTCCTTATCCCTGTTTGCCACTAATGAAGAGCCTTTCTTTTCCATTACTCCAATAACTACAAAATTTGTTTGATTTATTTTAATCCTCTTGCCAATAGGATAATTTGCGCCGAATAATTCTTCCTTAACTTCTGAGCCTAAAACAACTACTTTGGCAGTACTTTCATCTTCTTCTGGAGAAATAAATCTGCCTTGGCTCACTCTATTTTCTTCAACGCCAAGATATTGCGAAGAAACTCCGACAAAAGTCGTATTTTTAATTTTATCACCTAAAGAAATATTAGCGTTTCCATTAGAATATGGAGTTACAGCCATAATATGAGGAACATCGCCAATCGCTTTCGCATCTTCATAAGTCAAAGTAGTTATTACAACACCCATCATTGATGCAGGAGGAGCATCCTCCTCGCTTCCTCCAGGCAAGACTCCGACTAAATTAGTTCCGAAAGACGCGATTTCATTAAAAATTAAACTCTGCGCTCCAGCTCCGATAGACATAATAGCAATAACCGACCCCACCCCAATAATCATACCAAGCATCGTCAAAAAAGACCGAAATTTGTTTACGGCCAAATTTACAAAAGATAATTTAATAGTTCGAATTAAATTCATGATTTTACTTTTTAAAATCTCCATTCGTTACAATTCTTTGGCTGCCAACAACATCGTCCCCTATAATTAATCCATCCTTGATGTGCAAAATTCTCTTCGCGCATTCTGCTGTATATTTTTCATGCGTTACCATAATGATTGTCCGTCCTTCACTATTCAGGTCCTGTAAAATATCCATAATTTCCTCACCGGACTTACTGTCTAAATTTCCAGTTGGTTCGTCAGCGAGAACAAGGTGCGGATTATTTATAAGAGCGCGCACAATTGCAACTCTTTGCTGTTCCCCTCCTGAAAGCTGATTTGGCCTATGTTTCATTCTATGTCCAAGACCAACTCTTTTGAGAAGTTTTATTGCTTCATCTTCAGCTTTTTTCATATCACATCCAATTAAATATGTAGTCGGTAATAGGACATTATCTAAAACAGAAGTTCTCTGTAATAAATTATAAGATTGAAAAATAAATCCCACTTTCTCATTTCGAAATTCAGCTAATTTATCATCGTCAAGCTTAAATGTGTCTTGTCCTTCAAAATAATATTTACCTTTGGTATATTTATCTAAGAACCCCAAAATATACATCAATGTTGATTTTCCACTACCAGATGATCCCATAATTGAAACAAATTCTCCTTCATTAATATCAAATGACACCCCCTTCAGAACATGCGTCACAATATCGCCCAACTGATAGTCTTTGGTTATATTTTTTACTGATATAAGCTTAGACATAAAATTAGATTGCTAAATTGTTGAATTATTTTATTGTTTTATTGTTTTATTGTTGACGTAGTTGAATCCATGCTCTTATATGAAGCCTTTTTGTAATTTCAGAAATCTTAATTTTTTTCTTGACAAATTTTAATCTTTGTATAAGTTCACTCACATATTGGAATCCAAATAAGCTAAATATATGCAATTAGGATTCAAATATGGTCATTGCAAAGGTTTCTCTAGATTGTATAATTACGGGTTAAAACATTACCCTAATTATATGATAACCAAAGAA
>DAOWDS010000010.1 GCA_030638895.1 Candidatus Moraniibacteriota bacterium
AGTTCAAAATATAAATTTGTAATTGTTTTAAAAGGAACTCCTATGTCTTTAATTTTTTCCAAAATCGGCATATTTTGAGTATATTTAAACCACACCTGTGAAACAAAAACCATATCCGCCTCTTCAATACCTTCCAAATAATGATCTTTGAAATTTATTTTTATTGGTAGCTCTAAAAGATGGTTTAAAACACCCATTCTATCTTTTGGCTTCAAGCTCAAGTGGGTATTAAAAAATGCTTTCTTAAAACTCCTTTTGGAAGAAAAATCATGACCGGTTATTGAGGAAATTCCGTTTGAAACTAAAAACTCCGCGATCGCGCTCCCTTCCGCGCCGCCAATTCCAATAATGTGGATGTTTTTATTTTTATATTGTTTGAGTTGATTTGATATTGACATCTATAATCTTTATGTTAAACTTTAAATGTCTAATTGACAGGAGGAGGATTAAAGTGGATCCGAGAAAAATTCTTCAAGCGGTTGTCCGTGGAGCCGTAAATTTAAACTCCAAAGAAAGAGGAAATGAAGGCTTTCAAGTGCAACAAACCAGGATAGAGGAAGGCGAAGGAAATGTTAATCGTGTTATTTTAACACCATTCGGCAAAGAACAAGGCAAGATTGTTGTTGTTCACTTTAAAAGAGAAGGAGAGCTTACAATAATATGCATAAGTGACGCTGCTCTAGAGTTCGCAAAACGAATGAAAGAAGCGCGCGAACTTATACACACCAGCGCTAGTATTAATATTAACGGAGATTAATGGACCCACGGGTCCTTTTTTATATTATTACTTTACAATTTTCCTTGCTTCAACAAATTCATAATTTTTTAAAACTTTTTTCAAATTTTGTCTGACAACTTTTTTTTCATCTAACAATGCATGAATTAAATTTATTTTGCTTTTGTTTTTCTCAACGATCCCAACATGTTTGTGCTTGTTTCTCTTTTTTATCAAGAATACCAAGTCTCCTGTTTCAACATCTTCTAATTTTACCTTTTTACCCATCTCTTTCTGATCCCAAGAATGTTTTGGTAAAATTATATCTAAGGAGTTTTTATACGCAACTTGTATTAACCCTGAACAATCAATTCCGTTTCCAGTTTTTCCACCGAGAAGATATTCTGCGCCAAGATATTTTTCCGCTTCTTTTATAATTATATCTTTAAATCTTTGATCTGAAATCTTTCGTTTATTACAAGATAAAATATTATTTTTGAAATCAATAATAGATTCCGAATCAAGTTCAGAATGATAATTTATTTTTATCGCCTTGCCTTTTAATGCAAAGTTACCATTTGCCCATTTTTTATATAAATCTAATCTTCTACGCTTTTTAACTCCTCTCATCCCTTCCCCATTCGTCTCTCGCTCATGGCAGGCTTTATCGGTGGAGGGGTTCATTTTTTTTAAAACAACATCGCCTCGATTTACCCACCCCAAAGTTAAATCATTTTGCTGAACTAATAATTGATCTTCGTTTTTATATACAACTCTCAAGATTTCACCCTTAAATGCCTGTGAACATCTGATTCTTTTTAGTATTTTTCCATTTAATATTTTATTTGAAACAAATCTCAATTTTAAATCTGCTACTTTAATTTTCACAACAACCCAGTCAGTCTCATATCGCTTACCTGCATCAGATAAAACTTTTATATTCTCCTTAACGATTCTTTTTTTATTTTTTTTTAGAATGTTTATAATATCGTCTTTTTGACTTTCTGTTACAACATCTCCCTTTATTGCAATTCCTTTTTCAATTTCTTTTATACTAATATTAAAAACAGCAATTCCGTATTTTTGCTGATATAATTTTCTTAAATTCTCTATAATATTATTTATTTTGCCTCTATTACCCATAAAGATAATTAAATTTTATATAAAGCAAACTATTAAATTTGTTATATTGTTATTTGATAATTGTATAAATTGAAGACTTTTTGACAACAATTTTGTATAAATTTTCCAGAAAATCACCGCCAGCATAACCAACAACAAAAGCTAGAGCTGGAGTATAATCCAATTCTAAAAAAGTCAAACCTAATTCCTTAACTATAATAGCGGATAAAAGACCAATAACTCCAGAAACAAGCATCATTGCCACAAAATAAGGCAATTTAAATCCAACATTTTTATAAGCAAACTGATGTTTAGTAAAACCAACTAATCCCCTAACAGCTCCGCCGCCAAAACCTGCGATTAGAATTGATAAATAAATTGATTCAAGCATCATTTTAATTTTAATTATTAAAAATATCTAAAAAATTTAACAAATATAGGCCTTATGCGTTTGCAAACGCGTAAGTAATAAATCAATTTCTTTTTAAAACTTTTCCTGCCAATTCTCCAGTATGTTGACTATTTTTTACCGCAATTTTTCCGTTAATAACAACATCTTTAATGCCTTTTGAATACTGATATGGATTTTCAAAATTAGCTTTATCTATAATAGTCTTGGAATCAAAAACAACAACATCCGCGGAAAAATCTTTCTTCAAAATTCCTCTTCCTGTTAGTCCTACTTTTTTAGCTGGCTTAGAAGTCATCTTTTCTATCGCGCTTTCAAGACTTAAAATTCCTTCTTCTCTTACATATTTTCCTAAGACCCTAGAGAAAGTTCCAAAACATCTCGGATGAACAAGCTCTCCAGTCCTTGCGTATTCAACATTATAAGCGGCATCAGCCGATGATATAATAGAATATGGGCTTTGTAGAGATAATCTAATGTTGTCCTCGCTTAATATTTTTTTATTAAACACGACTACATGCCCGCTTGCGCTTATTAATAATTCAATTACAGCTTCTTCTGGGACGATTTCTTGGCTTGACGCAAGATCGGTAATTTTTTTACCAACAGCTTCTTTGAGCCTTGGACATATAGAAATAATAATATTTTTATAATCATAATTCATTTTTCTCATATCTTTTATGATTTTATCTCTCAAATCAGCATTTTTTAATTTTTGTATCATTTTTTTTCTCCCACCACGAGAAACCCAATCTGGAAGTAAAATATACAACACTGACCCCGTAGTATCGTACGGATATACATCAAAACTAATCTCAACTTCTTCTTCGTTAGCTATGTTTATCATTTCTATGGCTTTTCGCATATCAGACCAATACCTTTCCCCAACGGCTTTTAAATGTGAGATTTCAATGGGCACTCCGGTTTGTCTTCCAATTTGAATTGTTTCATTGATACTAGGCAACAATTCTTCAGATTCGCCCCTAATGTGGCTTGCATAAAAACAATTATTAGATCTTAATATTTGTACAATAATTTTTATTTCTTGAATGGTTGCCATGCGAGCATGTGAAAAAACAAGTCCAGTTGACAAACCGAAAGCTCCCGCTTCCAAACTTTCAGACAGCATTCTTCCGATCATCTTAATTTCTTCTTCAGTAATTTTTCTAACCTGATCTCCAATTAAGCCTCGTCTTAATGTTTCATGTCCGACTAAAGTTCCAAAATTAAGACCCAGATTTTTCTTATATAATTCAGAAAAAAAACCGTTCATTCTGTCCCAATTTATATTTATATTCCCAATATCTACCCATTTTCTCATGGACTCAATTGAACCTTCTCCTAATATCGGAGCAAGCGACGTTCCGCAATTACCGCCAATTATTGTTGTCACTCCATCCATAACCTTGCTGTCTAATCTAGGTATAGTCAAAATCGTCCAAAAATTATCTGAATGATCTTGAATATCAATAAATCCCGGACAGACAATTTTACCAGTTGCATTTATTGTCTCAATAGCTTTCATCTTATTAGTTTTTTCAAGAATAGTTATTAAACCTTTTTCAATGCCAACATCTGCGCTAAAACCCTTTGCCCCAGTTCCGTCAATAACCGTTCCGTTTTTGATTAATATGTCTAGCATAAAATTAAATTGTTATATTGTTAAATTGTTGTATTGTTACGCTAAAAACAACCGCTAAAATTAATTTTGGCATTGATGTTAATAAAGATTTTTTTTGCATGGTTTTTGTTTTGAATTTTTAAAATATTTATTCTAAATTCAATATTCAAGACAAAGCAAGTCTTGCGTATTTTTTCGCCACAATCCCTAACGGAGACTGCGACGGCACGAGAAGTGGAAAACAATTTGACAATTTAGCAATGTAACAATGTAACAATGTAATTCAATTTCCCATTCCCATTAGTCCTATTACGAGCCCAATTGTTGCCATAACCCAAGCAATAATCCAAAATCTCATCGTAATCTTACACTCAGGCCAACCAATCGCCTCAAAATGATGATGAATCGGCGAACTACGAAAAACTTTTTTGCGCCTTAATTTTTTTGAAGTTAATTGAATAATTACCGACAATGATTCAATAACTAAAATAAAACAAACAAAAGGCAGAATTAAAAATGAATTTGTCAGCATAGCAACTACGCCAACCGTAACACCAAGAGCCATTGAACCGGTATCTCCCATAATAAATCTTGCCGGATGAACGTTAAACCATAAAAATGCAAGCAGTGTTCCAATTATCGCCGCGCAGAACATTGCAAGTTCCGTATTTCCCTGCGCAAAAGCTATTGCGCCAAAAACTCCAAAAGCAGGCAGTATTACTCCGCCAGCCAATCCATCCAATCCATCCGTTTCATTAAGAGAAAATGAAGTCGCTACGATTATAAATATGAAAAGAGGAATGTACCACAAGCCAATTACAAAGTCTCCGATTCCCGGGACATGAACCATATCCCATCCAAGTTTGAAATAAAACCAATAGGCGCCGACAATAGATACGAAAGTATATAAAAAAATTCTTTCTTTAATTCCAAGTCCTCCTCCTTTTGGACCGATTTTAAATACTCCCATAAAATCATCAATCGCTCCAACCAGTCCGGCTAAAACTAAAATTCCCAAAGGTAAATAAGTATGAGCGCGATCAAGAAAATTCATACTATTTATCACGGGATTATCAAATACAGAAGAAAGAAGCCAAAAAGCAATTGCCAGAATAGGAACTATTATCCAAATTAAAACACCTCCCATTGTCGGCGTACCTTCTTTTTTTTTATGAAGCGCGGTAAAAACAGGCGTATCTCCATCAGATCTAATTTGTTTTCCTATTTTATATTTGTAGAGAAAATGGGTAAGCAAAGGAGTCGCCAACATCGCAGCAATAAACGATATTGCCAAAATCGCAAAAACTCTGCTAACCTCAATTACTAATAGCGGATTCTCAAATGAAAACATATAGATTAAATTGTTAAATTGTTAGTCATACAAAAAATAATTAACGCTACAGAGATACAGCAATGTAACAATTAATTCTTATTTTATATTATCATTTTTTTACCTTCCTGTAAATTAAAAATGCCGCAAAAAATATACCCAAACTATCAATAAATATATCTACTAGACTTCCTTCTCTGCCAAAAACAAATAATTGATGATATTCGTCAGTAAAAGCGTAAGACAAAGCAAATATTATCGCAAAAACAATAGATCTTTTTTTTGTAAATCCGCTACACTTTAAATAAGACCTGAAAAGAAAAACCGTTAAAATGCCAAATTCAGTCATATGGGCAATTTTTCTAAATATCAAATCCCACCGACTTGGTAAATCAGATTTTAAATTTGGGATTGCAGAAAAATAATAAATGACTGCGCACCAAAGAAAAACAGGAAGCCATAGAGTGATGATACTTGTTATTTTTGAATTGGACATAGATTTATTTTAATACAAAGAAATGTATATAAAATACTGCTCATAATTTTCAATAATCAATTTTCAATTTTCATTGAATTCTCAATGTTTAAATTTTCAATTACTTTTTGTTGCCATTCTTTGAGAATTGTTTAATTGAAAATTGATTGTGAATTGTGAATTGGGAAATTGAAAATTTTTTATTAACCTCTATAAACAAACTGATATAAAATACCAAGAAGTAAAATAAGAACCATAAAAACCGACAGCATTATCGGCACATTTATTTTAAAAGCTGGATTTAAATCTCCCATTTTTTTTGCCTTATAAAATGAGATTATAATGAGAATACCAGCAAAACCTCCAGTAATGCTTCCAGCTATACTTACTACAGTTATAAAATCACGGAGGCCTAAAACAAAAATTGCAATCGGCACAAAACAAGTTAGCGCCCAAGATTTTTTTTTGCTCAAATGATAGTCATACCAAAATACTTCCTTTAGGTTTATGCCTATCATCAAAAATGAAGTTGCAATGGCAAAAATCCCAAAAATTAGCCCCATGGTTACAATACCATTTCCTATAGACAAATTTAATCCCAATAACGCTTCATCTGAAGTATGAGATCCGGTAATGCCAAGAATAACAGCAACAAACAAGATATAAATTATAGCTGTAATTATACTTCCTAAAATTATCGCGCTTTGTATTCTCTTTTGCTCATTTTTCATAATATGTTCAAGCATAGGAACCGCGGAAAGAGCTCCAACAGAAAAAAGGATTGCGCCAAATGGAAAAAAGGATTGTGAAACATCAAAAGTTAATAAATTTCCAATATCAACAAAAGCTATTCCTCTGAAAATAACTCCAGAAATAGTAACAGCGAGAAAGCTGACCATTAATAATTCTATAATACTAATAAGCTTCAAGTTGATATATATGCACACTGAAATAAAAATCGCTATCGCAATACTGTATATAAATTCACTTCCTCCAAAATAATTTGAGAATAAAGCGTCCAAAAATTTTCCTCCAATTATTATATATGCCAGCATATTGGCGTACAGTGCAAAAAGAGTAATGACTGTCGCAAACTTTTTTCCATTTTTCCCAAGATACTTGCCGCAATAACCAACCAACCTGCCTTTATTTCTGGTTCTTAGAGTTATCTCCGCGTACATTAGGCTTAAAACAAGCATAATCAACCCCAAAATAAAAATCAGTATAACAAAAGAAAAAAAGCCGGATTTAGAAGCTACAAACGGCAAACTAAAAATCCCAGCTCCTATTGAAGTGCCTATTATAGTAGAAACTGCGTAAATATAGCTTTTGTCTGGCATATTATTATATTGTTACATTGTTAAATGGTTAACGCTTTAATACTTAAGCAATTTAACAATACTTCCGGAAATATTTTTGTGAAGAATTTAGTTCCCAAAGCAGCTTCTAAAACAAAACGATTAAAATTTATATATATTCCAATTTTTTTTGCTGCGCTTTATAAATTTTTCAGGTTTTAATTTGTTAATTTTAAACGCAAATGTAACAATTTATTTTATTCAATATAAACCACATTCATCACGTCTCCTTTCTCTATGCTCGTTACCACATCCATTCCTTCAATAACTTTTCCAAAAACAGTGTGCTTGCCATCAAGATGAGGCTGATCTTTTTCTGTAACAATAAAAAACTGGCTGCCATTTGTGTTTGGACCAGAATTTGCCATTGCCAAAGAACCAATTTTAATTTTATGAGAATTTATTTCGTCTTCAAAAGAATACCCGGGCCCACCAGATCCGTCATTTGCCGGATTATCATCCTTACTAAGAGGATCTCCTGTCTGAATCATAAAATCTGAAATTACCCGATGAAATTTTATTCCATCATAAAAATTTTCTTGAGCAAGTTTAACAAAATTTTCAACTGTTTTCGGCGCATCGTTTATATATAACTCTAATTTTATATTGCCCTTATTGGTTTCAATAATAGCAATTTTATTTTTTATTGTTTCTTGCATAGTTTCATTTTGTGAATTATTTTTATTATTATTTTGATCTATTGTCTCATCTCTTGTAATCTCATTTCCATTGTTTTCTTGCATAATTTCATTTTGCGAACCATTATTTACTTGATCATTTGATTTATTTTTTACTGCAATATTAATCTGATAAACCACAAATACAACTAGCAATAGAACGGTTATCTTAATTAATGTTTTTCTTTTTTGCTCTTTGCTATTTAAAATTTCTTCATTTTCTTCAATTCTTCTTTGAAGTTTAAGTTTTTGCTTTCTTCCCATGGTTTTTAGCTAATTATTAATTATTAAAATTTCTTCTACGTTATATTGACAGTAGTTTAACAATCAAAAGCTTTAACGATGCTAAAAAACTACCTTCAATAAAACTTTTGACAAGATAAAATAAAACAAAGAAAAAATTCAAAAAATTTCACGGTGCCATAGATTAGCCTATGGTATTCATAAAACAATTTATTTTTTTATTTTTACCCTCTTCTTTTTTTTCTCTCTTCCCGAATATCTTTAATCATTATCTTTATAGCTTTAATCGGCAGCCAGATTGGCATAAGTATATTTAAAAATAATTCAAATATTCCCTCTCCTTCTTTTTTCAATTTAAGCATAAATGGGTATTTAGTATAATTATATATCACTTTCATTAACTTCGAGAATATCGCCTCTTTTTATTTCTCCTTTCAAAAACTTGGTAGCTATAAAATTCTCCACGCGTTCTTGAATTGTTCTTTGTAAAAATCTTGCGCCATACTCAGGACTATAACCAAGTTCGGCAATCTTTTTTATAGCTTCATTGGAAATTTTAATTTGAATTCCTTGAGCTTTATCCATTCTTTCCGCCAAATTGCCAATCTGAAGCTTGGCAATAGCTATAACGTCTTTTTTAGAAAGAGATCTAAAAATAATTTTAGCAGTAAAACGATTAAGAAATTCCGGAGCAAAGCTTTTAAGAAGATAAGGCTCCAACATCTGAAGTATTCTATTATTATTTTCTTTTTCGTTAATCATTATTTTTCTCACAACCCTAGACCCGGCATTGGATGTGGCAATTATTATCGTGTTTGTAAAATCAACAGTTCTTCCCAAATTGTCAGTCAATCTTCCATCGTCAAAAACCTGTAAAAATAGATTAAAAACATTTTTATTCGCTTTTTCAAGCTCATCAAGAAGAATCAAAGAAAATGGCTTTCTTTTCACAGCTTCAGTTAGAATTCCACCAGAAGTTGATTCAGTTAAATCAGAAGAAGAACCGATTAATTTTTCAACGCTTCCGACTGTCTGATACTCGCTCATATCAATTCTTATCATAGCATTTTCGTCTCCGTAATAAACTTCCGCCAGAGCTTTTGCTAATTCTGTTTTTCCAACTCCGGTCGGACCTAAAAATAAAAATGTCCCAATAGGTCTAGATTTATGCTTCATCCCGACTCTCACTCTTCTTATAGCGGAAGAAACGGCTCTTACCGCTTCATGCTGACCTATAACTCTGCCATGTATTCTATCTTCAAGATTTAAAAGTTTTTCAGCTTCAGACGCATTTATATCCATAAGAGGTATTCCTGTTTTTTCCGTAATAACTTCCATTACGTCTTTGTCTCTTAAAACCGATCCAGATCCTTTTCTTCTTACCTCTACTGCCGTTTCACTTAAAAGGTCTATCGCTTTTCCAGGCAATATCCTATTGGTTATATATTTTTTGGAAAGTTCAACAGTCTTTTTAATTGCCCCGTAAGTCATTACAATTCCCTCTCTGGCTTCTATGATTTTTGCCTGAACAGCCAAAATTTCCATTGTTTTTTCTTCATTCAGTTCTTCTACTTGTATCATATCAAAACTATTCGCGAAATCAGACCTCGGTTCAATATACCTATGATAATTTCTATAATCTGTCGTTCCGATTACTTGAAATAATCCTTGTGAAAGAATTGGAGATAAGATTTTTGAAGCGTCAAATCCTTCTCCGCTTCCCGCAGCTGCCATATTATGAATGTCAGGAATAAACAAAATGATATTGCCGCTTTTCCCCATATCTTCTAACAATTGTTTTATCCTCAATTCCAAGTCCCCCCCCGCCCTTGCTCCAGCAACAAGAGCGCCAACATCAAGAACAACCAAGCGCTTGTCTTGCAGAGTTGGCAAAACTTGATCCTTTATCATCCTATTGGCAAGTTCTTTTACAATGGTTTGTCTCCCGCTTCCTTCTTCGCCAATTAAAAGAGCGTTGTTTTTACTAGTCCTTTCAAGTATTCTCATTAAATTATCAAGTTCTGCTTTTCTGTCTATAACATATCCAGTCAATCCTGCTCTCGCGTGATCCGTCAAATCATAACTAAATCTGTCTAGTTCTGGAGTAACTCTCGCGGTCCATGCTTTATTCATCACAGAATGATTAATTTTTCTCGGCCTATTAAGCCTTATTCTCACACGCGACCAGCTCTTAACCCATAGTACGGTATTTCTCGCATCCTTTAGTTCAATATTTATATCCTTAAAATATTTATCAAGACATTTATCGCCGACTAAAGCTAAAAACAGGCTTTCGGCTTCAACTTTGCTAAACCCGGCAATAATAGTTTCATAAAACGCCCTAATAATTATTTTTTCCATTTCAGGACTAAGAATCGTACCGCCTAAAATCCCATCCTGATTATAATAATCACTTTTTGGAAGACCTTTTATAAGAATATCCATATCTTTAATGAATTTTTTTGAATCAATTTCAAGTCTCTTGAGCAGAATGCCAGCATTCCTATTTTGCGCTATAATTTTTGCCAAATGATAAGGCGATGGAGCCTGTCCAAGGCTATGAGCAAGATCAAGAGTTTTATTTAAGACGTCTTTGGCTAAAGGAGAAGTATATTTACTGATATTGACCGGACCTTGAGGTTCTTGCGCTTTATTATTATAAAAAATTTCAAATTCGGCAGATGTTGGATAAATTTCTTTTTGAGACATATTTTTACTTTTGTTGTGATAATAAAAATACATTATTCCTAAAATAGCTGTCCAGAACATTAATGGGCCGATTCCTTTTTTTTCCACTAAAACAAAAAGCGCGCTTATAAGATGAACTATGGATTTATATATTGCTATAAAAAAATTCACCAAAAGAGCTTCCGTTTCTGTTTCTTTAATATCTGCTGTCAATAAGCTAAAAAAATCGGTGTTATTAATAATAACAAAATAAACGCCATATAAAAATATGATAACAACCATAAAATATACAATAGCGCGAATAAGCTTTGGAATTAACTGTAAAAGTGAACGTAATGCCGGCGAAAAACCGGAAAGCTTTTCATTCCAATAATAAATCCCCCTATTGCCAACGCGCAAAAAAACTCCCATCCCCTGACAGACATTACAATCAACTCCTTTTTCAGTGACCTTATTTCCATTGCACTCAGAACACACCACGACTTCAACTGGAATTTTCTTTTCTTTTTTTTGTTGTTTTTTTGACATTTTATTGTGTATACGGTATTTAGTACTTAGTATTTTTACAATATTTAATCAATCCGCTTATGAGTTTATTGTCTTTTATGGATTGTTCAGTTGTGTTGCTATATTGTAATTCTCTATCTTTAAATAATTTAGCAATATAATTCAAAACGCCTCAACCAAATTTAAAAATATCATCAAGAATGTAACTGGAGGTAAAAGTATCCAAATTAAATATATTACCAGCACTATAATGATGGACACTAACACAATAAACAACCCAACAAAAACACGGCCTAATCTAAAAATAGGACCTATAACTCTTCCCATATAAGAATAATCACCGAAAATCGGCTGGAATACCAGCTTTAGGTTTATAAGAACGCCAATATCTCTTTCAATTCCTTTTATAAAAAGGATTTCTTTATTCCAAAAAGCCTTAGAGCTTCGTACATACCAAAATGAGAAAAAACTTATTATTCCTCCCATTATCTTCATCGGTAAATTTGCAATATAATCTGCTATCATTTGTTGGTTTATAGCATATAAGATTTACACATTCAACATTTTATAACTTATTCCTATTATATTATAGCACACTTAAAGCCATAAAAAAAACCGTTGTGCTAGTCCACCTCATATTGGAAACCATATTGTTATTTATTAAATAATCCACAGGAGAGGTTAAATTTAAGCTCCAGTGATATCTTTTAGTATTGTACCATAGAATCCATTCTAGCATCTTTTCATTGAATTGTTCTA
>DAOWDS010000017.1 GCA_030638895.1 Candidatus Moraniibacteriota bacterium
AGAACAATTCAATGAAAAGATGCTAGAATGGATTCTATGGTACAATACTAAAAGATATCACTGGAGCTTAAATTTAACCTCTCCTGTGGATTATTTAATAAATAACAATATGGTTTCCAATATGAGGTGGACTAGCACAAGGTATTGACAAATTGTTTAATTTGAAGTAGTGTTCATTTAAAGTAGAAATAATAGAGGTGATAAAGTGACAAAATATATAGATAAATTGTTGAAGGCTCAAAAAGCAAACAATCAAGAGATTTTTGTAAATGACGGTACTGTCAGGTCCGTTGATAAACTGCAATTTCAAGAAATGTTTGGAGTAGAATATATTCGACGCTCTGTATTTACGGACTTACCAGACTTGATTCAGAGGAGAAATAAAATCTTTATTGACATTATTAATGAAGATACAGATCATTTTTCTCGTTTTTCGCACAGGCAGATGAAAGATAGAATAATTTCAATTTTTAAAAAAGAAAAGAAATTCTGGAAATTCTTTTTATCGACTGAAAGAAGGTTTTTGTACGGAGACGAAATAACTCATGGCAACACAGCGCCAATAATTATTTGTTCTATTAGCGATGTTTTTCAGAATGAATGTTATGATGCTGCCGGATTCGGGCTTTTTGCGGGAAAAGATATTGTAAAAGGACAGTTTATAGGAGAAGCTGCAGGCAACATCAGGAGAGTAAATCTCAAAGAAAAAGTAGATCTTAGTTATGCATATCCATGCTCCAATGAAGACGGAGGCTCTATTGAAGTAAATGATTCTTCAGAGATGGGGAACGCATTGAGATTTCTAAATCACTCTGTAGAGAATAATAATGTAGAGATACTTCAAGTTTGTCTGGATGATCGTAATGTCCTTTTTGCGATTGCTATAAATGATATAAAAAAGGGAAGCCAGCTCCTGCTTGATTACGGAGTGGAGTATTGGACAAAAAAGGTGGTGGAACCGATCAAGTTTTAAAAAATGTAAAAAATGCAAATCTTCCAAATAACTTATTTCGATATCATCGGATCGTTTGGAAGATATTTTTTTATGTAATTAAAGAGTTTCTGATAAATACTGAATACTAATATAACATTGCCTTAAAAATCAAATAATGTTATTATATAAATACAGTATAGCTGTGTTTTTATGTAAATTTATTTGTTAAATAATACAAATATGAACGCTAAAAATTATGCAAAGATAAAGAAAATCAAGGAGAAACTAGTTGCCAAAAAAAAATCAATTATTTCTCAATTACAAAAATTTGCAAAGAAAAATAAGAATATCAAAGATGATTATAGAACTGAATTTCAAAAGATTGGAGATCATCAAGACGAAAACGCAGACGAGGTCGCTGATTACGCAAGTAAGCTTTCTATTGAACATGACTTAGAGGAAGAATTACAGAATATTGAAGGCGCTTTAAAAAAAACATCAGAAAATACTTACGGCATTTGTTCAATTTGCGGAGAAAAAATAAATCCAAAAAGATTGGAAGCGATGCCAGAAGCAACTTTATGCGTCAAATGTTCTGAAAGGAAAAAATAATGGATTTTTTTGTTTATAAAAAACAGCAAAGCGTTAGAATCTTTGTAGTTGTTTTAGCTGTTTTATTTTTAGACCAAAGCTGCAAATTAATTGTTTTAGAAAAGTTTGCTGATATATATTTGAAAAAAAATTATAGCTCTTTGTTGGGATTATCCGCGAATTTATATTTATTTTTTTTATTCCTTTTGGCAGCGCTTGCGTATTTTAAAAAAGATATTTTTTTTAAAAGCAAAGATGGTGCAATATTCGCTTCCGCTTTATTATTCGGTGGAATTATAAGCAATGCCGTTGATATGTTTTTTTATGGGTATATAGTAGATTATATTACTTTTCCTAAATTATTTTCTTTTAATATCGCTGATCTGGCGATTTGCGCTGGCGCGTTTATAATTGTCTGGAAAATTTTGAAGAAATAAGATATCATATTAACATTCTAACATACACTCGACGGCTCCATAGTCCGAAGTTTAGCGATAGCGAAACGAAGCTGTGGAACCGCACATACACCGTTATTATATTTAAAACAGTTTACATTCATAGTTTCACAGCCTGTAACGGGACTATGGAACCCTCAACTAAAAAAGGAATGAAACAGTTTTGATACTTCACTACTCTGCTTCTTTCGTAATGACAATTTAGCAATATGACAATTTAACAATTTAATCTTATGTCCAAAAAATTTATAACGTTAATTATATTCGCGATATTAATATTTTCCATAATAGGATATGTTCTTTTTATGTCTTATCCCAGTTTTAAAACGCCTTACACTCGCGTAGAAAGCAATAAACCTATCAAAGTAACATTGGAATTTTGGGGGATTTGGGATACTTCTGATAATTGGGAGGAAATTATAAGGAAGTTTGAAAGTATGACATATAATTTTAATGGACAAAAAGTAAATGTTGCTATAAATTATACCAAAAAAGATTTTGACTATTACGAAGAAGATATTGAAAAAGCAAAAGAAAAAAACAATATGCCTGATATTTTTATGATTAATAATAATTGGCTTAAAAAGTATATTAATTCTCTTGAACCATTAGCTGATAATGACGCTTATGTCCAGGAATATAATCTTATGAGCTATGATGATTTGTCTGTCATATTTTCTGCAAAAACGCTAATTGACGCGGCTCACGAAGATTATTTGTATGGCATGCCGCTATATTCTGATTCTCTTGCTTTATATTATAATAAAGATTTGCTTAAAAAAGCAAAAATAGACGAGCCGCCAAAATTATGGAAAGAATTTAATAAAGATGTGAAAAAATTGACTATTCTCAATAATAAAGATGAAATAGTCCAGGCTGGCGCGGCGATTGGAACTGGGGAAAATATAAATCGATCTTCTGATATTTTATCTCTTTTAATAATGCAAGGAGGAGGAGGGGTTATAGATAATAATGGTGAAACAGATATAAACAAAGAAATAATAGTGAACACTGTGAACGGAACAGAAAAAAGAACTCCTGGAAAAAGGGCTATAGAATTTTACACTGAATTTTCAAATCCTCAAAAAGAAATATATTCATGGGACTCTGATCAAGAAAACTCAATTAAAGCTTTTGCTGATAATAAGGCAGCGATGATAATAGGATATAATTATTACATAAAAAATTTATTGGCTATAAATCCCGATTTAAATTACGGAATTTCGCAAATGCCTCAGCTTGAAAATTCCACGCCTATAAATTTTTCAAATGTGACAATTCCAGTGGTTTCTAAATTTAATAATTGTAAAGTTGATCCAGTGGAGCTATCCAGTAAAGCAGATTGCGCGAAAATTTCCTGGAGTTTTTTGAGTTTTGCCGTTGAAAAAGAAAACTCAAGGCAATACCTTGATTTAACGGGAAAAGTCGCGTCAAGAAAAGATTTGATTGCGGAACAAATAAATTTAAATAATGATATCAGTGTTTTTGCTTCTCAAGTTGAAAGTTCTCAAAGCTACGACAAGTTTGACGATAAAATTGATGACATTTTGATCAATATGATTGATCAGATAAATTTGGACAGAAAAAATTGGGAGGCTGAAGTTGATGAGGCGGTCGTAAAAATGGAAAATTTAAAAATAAAAATGGAAAATTAAACAAGCATTAAGCAGGCAATAAATCAATCGGCTTAATACTAAATACTCAATACCTAATACTATTATTATGTCCAAACTAATCATCTATACCGATGGCGGTTCTCGGGGAAATCCGGGACCTTCTGCATGCGGAGTTGTTATAAACAATGAAAAAGGCGAGATTATTTTAGAAGCGTCAAAATTTCTTGGCGATGCTACGAATAATCAGGCTGAATATGAAGCTCTAATATTAGCTTTGCAAAAAGCGAAAGGGATTTTTAAATCGCGAATAAAAAGCAATAAAAATATTGAATGTTATCTTGACAGCGAACTTATCGTAAAGCACTTAAATCATGAATATAAGATAAAAGATAGCGGTCTACAGCCGTTTTTTATAAAAGTTTGGAATTTAACTCTTGATTTTGATTCCGTGAAATTTATTCATATACCGAGAGAAAAAAATAAACTTGCCGACAAGATTGTAAATAGGGAATTGGACGGTCAAAGGAAAGACAGAGGTTTGTTTTAGATTTATTATAAGCTTACAACAGCCAATGTCGGTTGCAATCGTAGATATTATTTTAAAACATATTAAATTTCAATATTTATTCTACCCGTAAAAAGAAAACAAAAAAATCTTGCTGGGATATAAATATTCTGCATTATCTCTCACTAATATTCTTCGAGCGAATGGAATGAGTCGAGAAATTGCCTTTGCAATCTCATGACCAGTTCTCCACAAGGTCAAACAATATTGGATTGTTGTATAACAATATTATGACATTTTTCGTTTATATGTCGAGGTCTGGCCTTGGTATTAAAATGTTTACATGTTAGCATGTTAAAATAGTCTAGAGATTGACAAACCGGCAATTTTATGTATAATTAAACATAATAAAAAATGTTTGAATTTCAAGGTGGTAAGCTAGATAATCGCCCTGCACTAAGTTTTACATTGCAATATTGTTCAATAATTTGCTTTAATGAAATTGGACTTAACTTATTGATATAAATTGTCTTGTAAAACTTGGTGCTGGGAGGAAAGTCCGAACACCCATCCCGCACCAAGTTTTATAATAATTTCGTATTTAATAATTAATACGGAAAAACAAAATACGATTTATTTCTATAAATTGTCTTGTAAAACTTGGTGCGGGATGAAGTAGGCAGTTGTTAACGGCAACCGCCCAGCACCAAGTTTTATAATTACAATATATTCGGAAGTTAATACGAAGAAACAAAAATATCATTTGTTATTATAAATAATCTTGTAAAACTTGGTGCTGGGTAGGGAAAGTGCCACAGAGACGATACTAGCCGTGCGCAGCACGGAAATTCTAAAACCAAAATTCCAAATTCCAAACAAATTCAAAATTCTAAATCCAAAACAATAAAAGTTTAATGTTTTGAACATTTGAATTTTGGTTATTGAGATTTATTTGTTATTTTGTATTTAGTGCTTCCGCGTTGTGTGCGGCAAAAGGTGAAAAGTTGAATGATGTTTTAGATCGTTTAACGATTTAAAGCTACGTTCTTTCTTTGTCGGTGACGACAAATGATGGTAAACCCTGCCTGGTGCAAGAACAAATCCAGACTAAGTTTAGTTTGGAAAAAAGTAGTTCTCATGACTTTGTCAGCAATGGCAAGGCTAGATAGATGATCGTCACCTAGTTTTTTTAAAAAACTGGGAACAGAATTCGGCTTATTGTTTGTTGCCTTTGAATTTAAACGTTTTTTGTTAT
>DAOWDS010000023.1 GCA_030638895.1 Candidatus Moraniibacteriota bacterium
AATTATATATTACGCACAAACGGTTCAATAATCAAATTTGAAGGATTTTTGAAAATATATTCCGCAAAATCAGAAGAAATTATCCTGCCATCACTAAACGAAAAAGAACAATTAAATCTTTTAAAAATTATTAGCGAACAACATTTTACTCAACCTCCCGCAAGATACAACGAAGCAAGTTTAATAAAGATTTTGGAAGAACTTGGTATTGGGCGTCCTTCAACATACGCTCCAACAATCAGCACAATTCAAGATAGAGGTTATGTAGAAAAAATTGAAAAGCGACTCTATCCTCAAGAAATTGGGACTTTAGTCAACAAACTTTTAACCCAACATTTTCCTCAAATTGTCGACGTGAAATTCACAGCAAAAATGGAAGAAGATTTGGATGAAATAGCAGAAAATAAAAAAGATTGGATTATAATTTTAAGAGATTTTTATAATCCATTTAATAAAAATTTAATTGAAAAGGACAAGGAAATTGATAAAAAAGAACTTACCGAAGAAAAAACTGATGAAAAATGTGAAAAATGCAACGGCCCGATGATTATCAAGCTTGGCAGATTTGGAAAATTTATGGCCTGTACAAATTATCCAAATTGCAAAACTACAAAACCGCTTGGGGAAGAAAAAGAATTAAGTGAAAAATTTTCAGATGAAAAATGTGAAAAATGCGGCAAACCTATGATTGTAAAAAGAGGAAGATTTGGAACATTTTTGGGATGTTCTGGCTATCCTAAATGTAAAAGCTTAAAACCAATTGTAAAATCAACAGGAACAAAATGCCCACAATGTAATAAGAATGACATCGTTGAGAAAAAATCAAAGACTGGAAGAACATTTTTCGCTTGTAACGGTTATCCTGACTGTAAATTTGCCCTCTGGAGCAAGCCAACGGGAGAAAAATGCCATAAGTGTCAAAGCTTAATGATTTATGCTAAAAATGACAGCGTAACTTGTTCAAATAAAGAATGTGAATAACTTGAAATCAATATTAATTTAATTTTTTAAATATTCCATTTTTTGAGAGAAGCTGGGATATGTTAATTACATAATTTATTAATTATAAGAAATAAAAACTATGAAAAAAATAATAATTGGCGTTTCTGGAGATATAGGAAGCTTTTCAGAACAAGCCGCAAATGAATATGCCACAAAAAATAACCTCAAAAATTACCGGATTGAACACATTATATCCGTAGAAAAAGTATTTGCCAAGCTTGATAAAAAAGAAATTGACTTAGGCATTTTCCCAATTGAAAACTCAAATGGAGGAATTGTAATTGAAAGCGTAAAAGCTATTAGTAAGCATATTTTCAAAATAAAAAGTATCTTTGAAATTCCAGTAATTCATTGCCTTTTAACAAAATCAGGGATTGACAAAGAAGACGTAAAAAACATAGCTTCACACGATCAGGCGCTCAAACAATGCAAAGATTATCTTAAGAAAAATTGGAATGGAGCAGATTTACAAGAAACTGAGGATACAGGAAAATCAGCAAAAGATCTTTCAGAAGGAAAATTATCTAAATATACAGCCGTTCTCGCTCCTGAAAGCTGCGCAACTTTATATGGACTTATTGTAATGGAAAAGGGTATACAAGATTTGAAATTCAATTTTACAAACTTTTTAGCTGTAGAAAGATAGAAATAAATTATAAACAAAAAGAAGAGAGCTGCTATTCTTAAATCAGTTTTTAAATTATAAAGACACATTTTTTTATTTTTGTTTTGGGTAAATCACTATTAAATTCACCTACTAAAATTTCAACGATATTTGAAACCCTAAAAAGCAAATTCCATATATTACGACAGCAAACACCTTAAAAAATAAGATTTTCAAGCAACAAAAAACCATCTTCGCGATGGGCTATTATGAAAAATATTACATTAAACAACGGACTATCGCTTATGACGGCTAAAAAAGAAAAGTTGGTTGTTTTTTATATAATTCATAGTATATTAAATTAATTTTTTATCTAAAAGTAATAACGGCATAAGAAAAAAATATGTAAAGAATAATCGTGACTATTTTAGATTTTTATGATAAAATAAACTTATAAGAATTAATCTCATCAAAAATGAAAGAAATAATCATTGGAATTTCAGGCAGCGCTGGAAGCTTCTCAGAAGAAGCTGCTAATCATTATTGCCATAAAAACGGCATTAATAATTATAAAATTAAATATTTAATAAGCATCAAAAATATAATGGAAGTCGTAAAAAAAGGAGAAGTGGATTGTGGCATTTTTCCAATTGAAAATTCAAACAGCGGAATTGTTTATGAAGCAATCCATACTATGAGCAAATATGTTTTTGATATAGACAATATATTTGAAATTGATACCAAGCACTGCTTGCTTGCAAAACCTGAAATAAAAAAAAATGAAATAAAAAAGATTGTTTCTAATTCGCAGACACTTAAACAGTGCAGCATGTATTTAAAAAGAAAATGGGGAAATTTGGAACTGCAAGAATATTCTGATACAGCCAGCGCGGCAAAAGATTTACATGAAGGAAAAATTTCACCTGACACTGGAGTAATTGCCTGTAAAAAATGCTCAAAATTATATGAATTAAATCTGCTTGAAGAAGAAATACAGAATTTGAAATTTAATTTTACAACATTTATAGCAGTAACTATATAAAAATACATAAATGAAACATAACGAATAAATTAATTACGCGCATATACAAAAGCATTTCATAATTTTCACTATGTTGTAAAAAACACGATTTATGACATCATATTAGTATAATAATTGTTTAACAATAAACAAAAAACATGTTTTTAAAAAAATATAAAATAAATAAAAAAGGGAAAGAAGAACTAGGCAAACTCTATAAAATATTAGGGGAAAAAACGGACACATTTTTTGGCTATCCATGCAATGCTGATTTTGATTATTCAGAATTAACAAAATTTTTAGATTTTTCAATTAATAATGTTGGCGATCCTTTTTCTGGCTCTAATTATCAAGTTAACACAAGAAAATTTGAAAAGGAAGTCTTGCGATTTTTTGCCGAGCTGATGCATATAAAAAAAGAAGATTTTTGGGGATATATGACAAATGGAGGCAGTGAGGGGAATTTTTACGGCTTGTATTTGGGAAGAGAGCTTTTTCCAACTGGTATTTTTTACTTTTCTGAAGATAGCCATTATAGCATCCCAAAAGCAACAAGAATTTTAAATGTGAAAAATATTACCGTGCCTTCTCAAAAAAACGGAGAAATTGATTATGGTTGCTTGGAAAAAGCTTTAAAAAAGAATAGAAAAATGCCAGCAATAATTTCAGCAAACATCGGAACAACAGTAAAAGGAGCAGTAGATAATATAGAAAATATTATTAAGATTATCAAAAAAAATAAAATCAAAGATTATTACATTCATGCCGATGCCGCTTTTTTTGGAATGATTCTTCCTTTCATTAAAAATTCTTCTATTTTTGACTTTAGAATGCCTATCTCAAGCATTTCCATAAGCGGACATAAAATGATAGGGTCGCCTATTCCATGCGGAGTTGTTTTAGTTAAAAAAAAGTTGGTTAAAAAAATAGAAAAGCCGGTTGAATATGTTGGAATTTTAGACAACACTCTTTCTGGGTCCAGAAACGGCTTCACCCCTTTAATTTTATGGTATGCAATTAAAAAATATGGCAAAAAAGGATTTGGAGAAATAATAAAAACTTGTTTAGTTAATAGCGATTATGCGCTGGAAAGGTTTAAAAAGATTGGCTGGCCGGCTTGGAAAAACAAAAACTCTATAATTATAATTATTAAAAAACCGTCGAATAGAATTGTTAAAAAATTGCAATTAGCGATTCAGGGCGAAATAGCTCACTTAATTATTATGCCTCACATTACTAAAAAAAAGATAGATAAGATAATAAAAGATTTCAGAACAACTTAAATATAAAGATTCATAAAAAATCATTCTATAAGTAAATATTTAAGAAATTTGATTTTTCTGCATGTGTTCTAAAATACAATCAAAGACAGCTTCCGGAAAGATTCTTGCGAAATTTATTATTAATCTAAAATACCATCAAAAAAATAGCAGGTTAAAAAAACATGGGACATAGTCCTATTTTTTATAAAAAGAAGTTATTCTTATTTTATATGAATATTCTAACAGCTAATTTTATAGATTTTATGTATATAAAATTTTTGATTTTTAGTGATGAAAGCATATTTGAATAGGTCTTGATGTCTTACAAAATTTCTACTAAACACAAATTTGTCTCTCTAAAACGCGCTAGCGGAACACCAGCAATAATGACGATTTTGTCTCCTTTCTTGGCTAGTTTATTTTTTAAAAGAATTTTTTTTATATCATCTGCCGTATCCACAACATAGTCAAACTTGTGAATTTTTTTTGGATAACAGCCAAAATAAAGAACCATTTTGTTTAAATGTTTTTTATGCGCAGTAATGGCAATTACCGGCTGTATAGGGCGATAACGTGATATCATTCTTGGTGTAAAACCAGACATGGTAAGCGCGACAATTACTTTTGCATTAATGCACCGTGCGATATTTACTGCCGAAGCAGTAATGGCATCGGCTGTAACATTATGCCGCAATTCCCTTGATGCAAAACCACTATGAATAGACTTTCCGCGATATAAATAATTATTCTCAACTTTTTTGGCGATTGCGGTCATAATCTCAACAGCCTCAAGAGGATATTCGCCAAAAGCGGTTTCTTGTGAAAGCATTATAGCATCTGCTCCGTCTAAAATAGAGTTAGCAATATCGCTTGTCTCAGCGCGAGTTGGTATTGGAGCCTTAATCATAGATTCAAGCATTTGCGTCGCAACAATTACTGGCTTTCCCGCAATGTTGCATTTTTCTATAATATCTTTTTGAAGTAAAGGCACGTCTTCATGCGCCAATTCCACTGCCAAATCGCCACGCGCCACCATAATGCCATCAGCTTTTTCTATTATCTCGTCAATATTTTTTACTGCCTTTATTGTTTCGATTTTTGCGATAATTCGCGCATCTGATTTTTTCTTATCAAGAATCAAACTAAGTTTTTTAATATCAGCAGCTGTACGCACAAAAGAAAGAGCGAAATAATCAATCTTCTGTTTAATACCAAATTCAATATCTTTTAAGTCTTTATTTGTAAGCGAGAGGGTTTTCAAGTCCACGCCTGGCAAGCTCACGCCTCTTTTTCCTTTTATCACACCACCAGTAATCACACGACATAAAACATTGTTTCCTAAAATACTTAAAACTTTAAGCTCTCTTCTTCCGTCATCAAGCAAAATTTTCGAGCCGTGCGCAACATCTTTTGATAATCGTTTGTAATTAATATAAATATTATTCTCGTCACTAACAATTTTTTTCGTAGTTAGGATAATTTTTTTTCCTTTTTTCAACATTATCTCATTACTTTTAAAATCCCCTGTGCGAATCTTGGGTCCAGAAATATCTTGCAACACCGCAATCGGCTGATCTAGATTTTTAGAGACTCTTCTTACTATGTCTATTGATTCTTTATGGCTATTATAATCACCATGAGAAAAATTAAGACGCACAACATTCACACCAGCTTTTACCATTTTCGTCAATAGTTGCTCGTTCGACGAAGTCGGTCCAAGTGTCGCCACAATTTTTGTTTTCTTAAAATTTTGCATAAGTATCTTTATTTAGAAATAGACGCTAAAATATAAATTTAGACTGCGAAAAAACGAATTTATTCCCTCTTGTGTGTACTTTAGCATTAGCAAGAACGGTTATATAATATACTAATTTTTTTAATTTAGACAAAAAGAGATTGGCATAAGTCTGAAATTTTAATTTAAATAAGCCAAAATAAACTTGTAAACCGTTTTAAAACTGGTAAAATCCATAGAAAATCACCAGACACTATTTGTCATAAATATTAAATTTATAATCTACTTTATTTTTTTTATCTCTTTTTTTCACAGCCCAGTATAGTCCCGTCAAAACACTTTGGACGATTATTTTTAGATGCCCTTCTTTTTCAAATCTTCTCGGAGAAACTTTAACTTTGGCACCTTGCAAAATTTTGAATTCACCGATTTTTGCCGCTCTTTTTGCATAATCAGAGTCTTCTCCTAAGACAATTTTTTCATCAAATCCTTTTATTTTATTATGTATATCTTTGGTTGCGAATATGCACCACCCTCCAGCAAAGGGGCTTATGCGCTGGAACGCTTTAACTAAACTATTCCAAAATCCATAGAAAAGTTTATCAAGCATGGTACCGTCAACATGCGCCATTGGCACGGCCATATCTAGTTTTTTATCATTAAACTCTTCAATAAGCAACTCTAAAAAGCTTTCGTTTTCAAGTTCTGTATCAGAATCAAGAAATAATAATATTTCACCTTTAGCGATTTTTGCTCCTAAGTTTCTTCCCGGACCTGGCATTCCACCTTGAGTCAAAACACAACCATACTTTTTTGCAATTTCTGAAGTTTTATCTTCCGACTTATTATCAGCTACAATTGTTTCATAATCTTGAAAAGTTTGTTTCCTAATACTTTTCAAAAGCTTCGGCAAATATACCTCTTCATTCCTTGTGGGAATGATAATTGATAATTTCATAATTTTTAATTAAAATAAATCACGCAGAACTCTTACGAAAATAAGAACAGAACCTTATAAAATTTATGAATTTCAAAAGAATATTAACACCACCCTTTCCTGACTTTCGTCGGAAGTGCATTTTTATTAATTTATTTTAACTAACCATTTTCTATTCCCCCAAATCCTCCCCATCTTCATAAAAAGCTCTTTCTTCTTTGTTAACGACATAAACCATATCCCAGGATCTGTTTGAAGTTTCAAATTGTTCTTCCGTTAAATTAAGATGATGTTTAGTAAGATCACTGTCATTTATTTGGTATACCTTTTTATCGTTTAATTCTCTTACTAA
>DAOWDS010000044.1 GCA_030638895.1 Candidatus Moraniibacteriota bacterium
GAACTTGTTTCAGAATCTTTAGTTTTTTATAGTTAGTAAAACCATAAATTGTTAGAATATTTTATCTGAATTTTAAATAAGATTACTACGCCACTATATTAACCAATCTTCCTTTCACAAAAATAATCTTTCTAACTTCTTTCCTATTGATCCATTTTTTAATCTTCTCACTTTCAAGAGCGAGTTTTTTCGCTTCTTCTTCTGAAATATCTGCGGAAGCTTTGATTTGGTCGCGAAGTTTGCCATTGACTTGAATAATCATTGTAATTTTCTTTTCTTTTATAAGCTCTGGGTTGTATCGAGGCCATTTTTGCAGATGAATACTTTTTTTCTCTTCACGTAATTCCCATAATTCTTCTGCGATATGTGGAGCAAATGGACTTAACAAGATCAGGAATTGGGAATAATAATCCAAAGAGATCTCTTCCCCTTTTTCCATTTCGTTCGCAAGAATCATTAAAGAACTAATTGCTGTGTTAAATTTCAAATTATCAATATCTTCCGTTACTTTTTTAATTGTTTGATGGAGTAATTGTTTTATATTGTGTGTTTTTTTAGGAGAGGACACAAAATTTTGTGTCTCTATCTTTTTTTGCATATTCCAAATTCTTTCCAAAAATCTGTTCATTCCAATTAAACTTGTTGTATTCCAGGGAATCGCATCGCCATAAGGACCCATAAACATTTCATATAACCTGAGCGTATCTGCTCCATATTTTTCAATTACTTCATCGGGATTAACGACATTCCCGCGGGACTTTGACATTTTCTGTCCATCTTTGGCGAGAATCATTCCGTGAGACCTTCGCATTTTATATGGTTCAACTGTGTTGACATAGTTTAAATCATATAATAATTTATGCCAAAACCTAGAATAAAGAAGATGTAATGTAGTGTGCTCCATCCCTCCATTATATAGATCAACGGGCATCCAATATTTAATATTGTTTTGAGAAGCAAATTCTTTGTCATTTTTTGGATCTATATATCTCAAAAAATACCAGCTTGACCCGGCCCAATTAGGCATTGTGTCGGTTTCTCTTTTGGCTTTTCCTTTACACTTTGGACATTTTACATCAACCCACTTATTAATATTTGCAAGAGGGGATTCTCCAGTCTCAGTAGGTTCGTAATTTTTCACATCAGGAAGTTTTAGAGGAAGATCTTTTTCTAATAGGGGGACATTTCCACATTTGTCACATTTTACAATTGGAATTGGTTCTCCCCAATAATGCTGACGAGAAAAAACCCAATCTCTTAATTTGTAATTTATCGCTTTCTTTCCAAGTTTATTTTTTTCTAGCCAACTTGTAATTTCTTTTTTAAACTCAAACGTAGTAAGTCCATTAAATTCACCTGAATTTATAGCAATGCCTTCTTCTGTAAAAGGTTTTTCTCCGCTTTGAAAAATATCCCAATAAATTTTTAATTCTTCCAAATTAATAAAATTTTTAACTTCTTCCCTTTTTAACCAAATGCCATTATGATTTTTTACATGTTCTATTTTTGGTTTTACATAACTATTATCAATTAATTCTATATAAACACAATTTCTTTTTAAATCATGTCGATTAACGTCTTTATGTGCCGCAAAAAAGCGACTACGAATTTCATTTCCTATTTTTTTGACAACGCGCATATTTTGATAACCAGACTCTTCTTTCGCTTCTCTAATAGCTGCCTCTTTTATGTTTTCTCCTTTTTCAACTCCGCCGAAAATAAATGTCTTCCAGTCATTTTTGCTTTTACTCCAGTCTAAACAAAAATATTCATCTTTATTCCAATGTTTAATTATAACATCCACAACCTCCCTTTTTGTGTTTTTTTTGTCTTTTCTAATTTTATTTTTTCCTTTGTCAATAAATAATGGAGCTACAACTTGTCTAATATCAATATTAAACTTTTTCGCGAACTCAAAATCTCTTTCATCATGAGCGGGAACTGCCATAATCGCGCCTGTTCCATAGGAAAACAGGACATAATCTGCAATCCAAATTGGAATTTCTTCTTGATTAACTGGATTAATTGCTTTAATTCCTTTTAATTCTACTCCCGATTTTTCTTTTGCCAAATCAGTTCTGTCTAGATCAGATTTATTTTTAGACTCTTTAATATATTCTTTTACTTCTTCCAGATTCTCAATTCCAGATTCTAAATTCTTTATCAGTGGATGTTCAGGCGCTAAAACCACATAAGTGCACCCAAATAAAGTATCGGGTCTGGTGGTAAAAACTTCAATAATAGGACTGTCATTTCGAGCTGAAAGCGACGAATTCCCATCTTGAGAGGGAGTAGTGGGTGTGTTAATCCCGTTATTTAAATCGTTTTGTGTATTAGCTCGGGATTCTTTGTTGTGTCTTCTCAGAATGACAGGAAATTTTACTATTGCTCCCTCGCTTCTACCGATCCAATTAACCTGCTGCGTTTTGATCTTATCCAGATAATCAACGGTATCTAGATCTTTAATGAGCCTGTCCGCGTATTTTGTGATCTTTAATATCCATTGCTTCATTATTTTTTTCTCTGCTGGCGCTCCGCATCTTTCACAAGTGCTATTTATAACTTCCTCGTTTGCTAATCCAATCTTACAGCTTGGGCACCAATTGATTGCCATTTCTTTTTTGTAGGCAAGTCTATGAGAATCAGTATACTTTCTTTTTTCAAATTCATCTAACTTTTTTGGCATTCTGAGTTCCTCAATCGGTCTGGCCTTATCTAATTTTTCATCATAAAAACTGTTAAATAATTTCAAAAAGATCCACTGTGTCCATTTGTAATATTTTGGATCGGTAGTATTTATTTCTCGCGACCAGTCAAAGCTTGGTCCATAGCTTTTTATTTGGTGAGTATAGTTTTTGATATTATTTTTTGTCACGATTTTCGGATGAGTTTTTGTCTTTATGGCGAAATTTTCTGTTGGCAACCCAAAAGCGTCCCAGCCGATAGGATACATAACATTATATCCGCTCATTCTTTTTTTGCGAGCAACGATATCAATGGCAATATGGCTTCTTAAATGCCCAACATGGAGTCCTGTCCCGGACGGATAGGGGAATTCAATCAAACAATAATATTTTTTCTTTTTAGAAAAATCGTCCGCTTGATAGATCCCGTTTTCATCCCATCTATCTTGCCATTTTTTCTCAATTTTTTTACAATTATATTTTTTCATGCTATTTTAAGTTAATTTTCATTTTTTTAATTTTAAAAATAAAAAATAAGATAATTTATATAAATAGTTTATCTTATTTTAGTTTAATTAACAAGAAAATACTACAAAAATAAGTTATAAGCCTTCATCATCTAGTTCAAGATATTTTTCAGGTGGAGGGGATTGGCGTGTTTTTTTTGTTTCAAGTTCTAAATTTTTAACGAGCGCTTCTGCTATAGCAGATTTTGCCGGTTTTTCCTTTGAGTCTTTTGGGAAAAGGTCTAATGTATTAGGTTCATCTAAACAGTTTGAATTAATGCATTCGGGTATTTCTTTTCTTTTTATTTTTGAACCCCCCGCTCCTTTAAGATTTGCCGGCTCAATGTCCATAGCTATAATTGTTTTCATTTCTGTGTAATCTGTTCTAGTTGGATGTATTAATACTTTCTCCTGACCATTTTTTTCATCTATTTTTGTCATAGGATCTCCTCCATCCATTTCAAGGCGCTCAGGATTCTCATTTTCTGTTGTTCCTTTTACTAATGCGGTTTTATCAGGATACATTATTCCTTCTTCTTGGGTTAGTTTTTCCATTGTCATAATTTTATGTTAACAAATTATAGTCCTATATTAAATAATTTGATTGCGTTTTTATTTGTTTGATTTTCAATTTCTTCAAAGCTTGTTTTTTTAATTCGCGCGATTTTTTCTGCAACGTGCTTTACAAACAAAGGCTCATTTCTTTTTCCACGTTCTGGAATAGGGGAGAGGTACGGACAATCAGTCTCAATTAGAATTTTATCAAGCGGCATATTTTTTATTGTTCTATAAATTTCTGGTTCTTCGTTGGGTTCCGTTTTGTCTTTATAATACGTTACAATTCCCGTAAATCCAATAAAAAAACCTAAATTCAAAAATTCTTCGGCAATTTCCCAACTAGCCGTATAACAATGAATAACGCCTTTCCAATTTGAAGTTTTATATTCTTCCAAAATATTGATTAAGTCGTTATAAGCGTCTCGGCAGTGAATAATAATCGGCATATTGTGATTTTGAGCAAGTTCAAGCTGTGCTCTAAAAGCTTGAACTTGAATCTCTCGTGATGTTGTACTCTTGAAGAAATCTAGTCCAATTTCACCTATGGCAATTGTTTTATAATGCATAGCAATTTCTTCAATCATCTTAAGAACATTTTCGTCAACTGTATCAGCATCATGCGGATGAATTCCAGCAGAAGCAAAAATGTTTTCATTATTTTTGGCTAGCTTGTAGCTTCTTTTACTTGATTCTAGAGTGCATCCAACATTGATAAGTTTTTCCCCGCCACCATCAAAAAACCGCTTGATAATTTCTTCTCGGTCATCATCAAATTCTTTGAAATCTATATGTGTATGTGTATCTATCATGATTTAGCTTTTTAGTTGTCATTTCTAAACGAAATTCAGATTGTAGATGTTACTCAATTTATTGATAAAGTTTCTGTCAGTGAATCGGGTAACATCTACAGGAGTAATAAATTAAAAATTGCTAAATTGTTTTTTTTATGCTATATTTATTCTAAAGGTGATTTAATCAACAATCAATTAATTTCAATACTTGGAGCGGTTGTGATTGTAGCATTTATTATAATCATTTCGGTTTAGTTCAAGCGCGGGAACATAATCTCGCCTTTTTTTATTTTTGTGCCTGATTTTAATCCACCCCAATTTTGTGCTTCTTTCAGAGTCTTTTGAAGTTCAATTTCTCTTTCTTTTTTATCTATAAAGAGTTGAGTAAAAATTTTGTCAGAAGTTTCAGGCAAAAATGGACGAATCATCCAAGCGATCTGACGTAAACTCTCTAGTAAATTATAAACTACGATTGCTGTCTTTTCTCTATCCTCTTTGATTAATCTCCATGGCCCTGAATAGTCAATATAGTTGTTTAGTTTTGGAACTACACCATTTATATTTTCTTTTTTTATATCTCCAAACGAAACTATAATTCCCAAGGCTTTATCTAATTTAAATTTATTTATACTATCCTCAATTAATTCCCATATTTTTTTAAGCTCAGATTTGGCTGAGTTAAAAATTCGATTTTTATTGTTTTTAAAATATGTTTCAGTTTGACCAGTTTTTTCAATATTAACATTAGGTACTTTACTATCAAAATATTTTTCCGATAATGTCAAAGCCCTAGAAGTTAAATTCCCAAGTCCATTTTGCAAATCTGACTTGTAAACTTCTTCAAATCTTGTAAATGAAAAATCTCCATCTCCACCTGATGGAATTTCCTTAAGAAGGTAATATCGCAGGGCGTTAACTCCATATTTTTCAGCAACTTCAATTGGATCAATGACATTTCCTAATGACTTGCTTATTTTTTGACCATCTGAAGTGATAAATCCATGAACAAATAATTTTTTGGGCAGCGAAAGACCGGCAGAAAACAACATTGCCGGCCAAATTGCGGCATGAAATCTCAAAATATCTTTTCCGATAACATGAATATCGGCAGGCCAATATTTTTGAAATAAAGACCCTTTGACAGACTCAGGGTGACAACCATAACCAAGAGCGGAAATATAATTTGTAAGAGCATCACACCAGACATACATTGTTTGATCTTCATCTTCTGGAACCGGCACACCCCAATCAAGAACACTTTTGGGACGAGAAAAACTAACATCCCGCAATCCATCTTTAATGACATTTAAAATTTCATTTTTGCGAGATTCTGGCACAATTTCAAATTCTCCATTTTTAATTTTTTTCAAAATTTGATCTGAATATTTAGAAAGTTTAAAAAAATAGTTTTCTTCTTTGATTTTTTCTGGTTTTTTTTGATGGTTTTGGCATTTTCCGTCAATTAAATCTTTTTCTGTTAAATACGCTTCACAGCCTACGCAGTAATATCCATCGTAACTATCTTTATAAATATCTCCAGATTCTACAAGTTTTTGCCAAATTTTTTGTGCTGCTGGATGATGTCGAACTTTATCTGTTGTTTTTATAAAATCATTATTAGAAATATTTAAACTTTTAAGCAGCTTCTCAAATTTTACTGAATTTTGATTAACAAAACTTTGCGCATCTATTTCTCTCTCTCCTGCTGTTTTTTTGATTTTCATTCCGTTTTCATCAGTTCCAGATAAGAAAAAAACATCTTCTTTTTGAAGTTTGTGATATCTTGCCAAGGCATCAGCTTGCACAACTTCTAGCGCATATCCAATATGCGGAGCAGCATTTGCATAAGCAATTGAGGTTGTGATATAGAATTTTGATTTTAAATTTGACATAAAGATGTTTATACTATATATACCCGAAGAGAAATAGGAACAATTTATTAATAGAATTTCTTAATAAACCAAAACTATAAATTCACCCTTGACTAAGTTGAGAGCTATTTTTTAATAATTTCTTTTGCATTTTTTTATAAATTTTTATAAGCTTACGACAGATAGAAATTTTTTAGTAAAATCATTTAAAACCATCAGTACTTTGTTGGTTATGTTTTTTAGACTTCCAAATAAGTATTGTAATAAAAAATAAATCCGGTATTTTTTACTGCGCAGTTTCATTATTTTTATAATCGTAAAGATCTTTTAATACTATTGAAATAATTGTCGTAGTGGGAATTGCGAGTATAATTCCCAAAATTCCTGCTATTTGTCCTCCAATTAACATTACAATAATTATTACAACAGGATGAAGTCCAACTGATTTTTCCATGACTTTTGGCACAATAAAATAGTTTTCAAGCTGTTGAATAATAAAGTACAATAGAAAAGTTAAGAATGCCAAAACGGGAGAAATTGTAAATGCAATAATAATTGCAGGAATCCCTGATAAAGTGGGTCCTATATATGGAATTAATTCCATTGAGCCTGCAATGATCGCCAAAACCAAAGCATATGGTACTCCCAAAATTGTCAAACCGATAAAAGATAAAAGGCCTACAATAAGTCCCAAAAAGAGCTGACCCATAAACCATTTTCCAAGCTTAATTTCAATTTTCTTAATAATTCTTAATGCCCGAGGTCTTGATTCTATCGGTATTAATGTTTGCACGAATTTTTTCACTCCATCTTCTTCAACAACAAGATAGAAAGATATTACAAGTATAAGTATTACTGAAAGAATGCCGCCCAAAAGACCTAAAACCCCGACAATAATATTAGATGTTATATTTTTTAATGTTTTACTTACTTCAATTAAAATATTTTGAAATGGTTCTGATATTTTATAATCAAGCGGCTTATTAATATTTAAATCTTGATTGGATATTGTATTATAATTTAGGCCGACATTTTCCAAATATGTTGGAAGATTTGAAGAAAGAGTGCCAACCTCTTTCGCGAGCGGAGGAGCTACTATATAGATAAGTAATCCAATAAACATAAATGCTACTATAAACAATCCCGCTGCTCCTGCGACTCTAGGTATTTTTTTCTTTTGTAATTTATCAACAGCTGAATTCATAATTAGGGCAAGAATTATTGAAATAAACACTATAAAAATTATGCCTTTTAAATAAACAACGAGAAATAAAACAAACAAAACTATAAAAAATTTAATTATACTTTCATAAGATATATCAATTGTATTTTTTTGATTGTTCATAATCATTTTATGTTTAATTAATTTAGAATTTTAAAATTTTGTTAAATATTCTTTTATTTTTAAACGGTCCTATTAAAGCTAGATTAAGCTTATTATCAATAAAAATATCTTTTGCAACTATTTGAACAGAATCAGCCGTTACCGCATCTATTTTATCAAACTTTTCTGCCATGGTCAAGATTTTCCCGGTACTTATCTCTTGATTAGCGGTAAAGCTGGCCATAGAGTCTGACGACTCCAGCGAAATCACAGTTTTTCCTTTTAAATAATCTTTTGCCCTTTTTAATTCTTTGTCGCTTACTTTTTCTTCTTTTATTCTTTTGTATTCATTTAAAATAATTTTAATTGCTTCCAAGCATTTTTTATTGTTCACGCCAGTTTGTGTTGCGAGATATCCGACATCTTTATAATTTTCTGGTAATGTATATATATAATAAGCAAGACCTTTCTCCACAATAGACATATAAAGGCGGGAGCTCATATTTCCTCCGAGTATGACACTTAAAAGATTCAAAGCATATTTATTTTTGTGTTCTGCTTTATATCCTCGTACTCCCATGCACAAATGAGTCTGGTCTGTTTTTTTATAATTTAGTAAAATTTTAGGTTTAATTTGTTTTTCAAATGTTTTTAATTGGCGAAATGATTTAGCTTTATTTATTGATCTGAAATATTTGTTTATTTTATTTTTAATTAATTTTTCATCGAAATTTCCAGCTACCGCTACAATAATATTATCACCAGTATAATATTTTTTGTAATAATTTATAAAATCTTTTCTTTTGACAGAATTTATAGTTTCTTTAGTTCCGCTTATATCCCATCCCATAGAACAGTTTGGGTATAAAATTTCTTCAAACAAAAATGGAATTTTCATTATAGGATTATCAAGAAACATATTTAGTTCTTCAATAACAGTTCCTCTCTCACTCTCTATATCTTTTGCGGCAAATCTTGAATTTAAAAGCATATCAGAAATAACATCCAAAGCTAAATCACAATGTTTATTGTCAACTTTTGCCCAAAAGCCAGTATATTCTTTTCCGGTGAAAGCATTATAAGATCCACCAACACCATCCAGTTCTTTTGAAATGTCTAAGGTAGTCGGTCTTTTTTGGGTTCCATTAAAAAACATATGTTCAAGAAAATGTGATATGCCTCTGTTTTTTCTATTTTCATTTTTAGAGCCAGTGCCTATCATTACTAAAACAGTTACAGTTTTAGTTAATTTCATCGGAACGGTTATGGTTCTGATGCCGTTTTTTAGTTTTGATTTTCTATACATTTATTTTATATTTAATAGGATTTATGTTTATTATTATACACTAAAGTATGCCATAATAACAATAAAAAAACAAATCTCTTTATGGTTTTAAGAGATTTTTTAGTTTGCTTTTAGCTATTTTGATTTTTATTATAATATTTTGTCTGCGACCTTTCTTGCCAGCATCCGTTTCTGCTAATAATTTTTTGTAAAAATATATTTCGCTGAGATGCTCCAGTACTTTATTAAAAAATTTTAGCCACAATATCTCTTTACTTATGTTTATTTCTTTTATGTTTTTGCTAATTTCAATTGCTCTCGCTCCTATTTTTTGATGAATCTCCCTCTCCCTCTTTCTTTTTTTTAAGTAATATTTATAAATCAAAAGACCCATAGACTATCCTCCATTTAAGAAAATATTATCGCTAAAAATAATAAAACGCAATTTAATTTCAAATTCAGAAGGTCGGAAACTAGCAGCTTCTAAATGATACGAACTACAAACTTTACTACTACTATTTTTTATAATAGCAAGGAGAGAGATTTGCAAAATATATAGTCCGATTAGAATGCCGCTAATTTACCGACCTTCTGAATTTAATAAACAACGAATATTGTATCAATATTATAAACATTTCTAACAGTTTGTCAATATTTATTTTAAAAAATGTTTGAATAATCTGATAATTTTTCTTTTGTTGCATTCTTATTGCATGTTGACATTACGTGTAAAATAAGTTATGCTAGCTTGTATTAATAAAAATCAAACAAATATGGAAATCAGAAATATTGCGATTATTGCCCACGTTGACCATGGTAAAACAACTTTAACAGATGCGTTGATGCGTCAAACAGGAATGGTCAAGGATGAATCTGTAAGTATGGATAACAATGATCTTGAGCTAGAACGCGGAATTACAATTTATTCAAAAAATGCCTCGCTTTTTTATAAAGGAACAAAAATAAATATTGTGGACACTCCTGGACATGCGGATTTTGGATCTGAAGTGGAGCGAGTCTTGCGATCAATTGACAGTGTTCTTTTAATTGTTGATGCTCAAGAAGGTCCGATGCCGCAGACAAAATTTGTACTCAAAAAATCTTTGGAACTCGGATTAAAGCCTATTGTTGTTCTTAATAAAATTGACAAGCCTGCGGCAAATTCTGAAATTGCTCATGATAGAGTGCTTGAACTTTTTATGGACCTTGGAGCAAACGATGAACAATTGGATTTTACGACTGTATACGCAATTGGCAGGAATGGAGTTGCCAAAAAAAATCTTAATGATAAATCAAAAGACCTAATGCCTCTTTTAGATACGATTTTAGAAAAAGTTCCTCCGGCACAATCAGACACTTTGTTGCCGTTTAGAATCCAGCCTTTTAATCTTGCTTATGATGATTTTTCGGGCAGACTTGCCATTGGAAGAATATATGAAGGAACTATAAAAAAAGGAGATAAAGTTATTGTTAAAAAGTTCTTAGGAGAAACTAGAAGCGCGTCAATTATGAAAATCTACACTTTTAACGGAGTGGAAAAAAGGGAAGTTCGTCGAGCTGTTGCTGGCGATATTGTTATGCTTGCGGGAATTTCTGATATATATATCGGCGAAACAATATGCGCTAATGCAAATCAGGATCCGCTTCCTGAAATAATCATAGATGAACCTACAATTTCAGTTAATTTTCTGGTCAATAACTCGCCGTTTGCGGGACAGGATGGAAGATTTGTTACTATGAGGCAAATCAGAGAAAGGCTTGAAAAAGAACTGGAAGTTAATGTTGGCTTGAAAGTTGATTTTTCCGCGGTAGATTGCTATAAAGTGTATGGGCGAGGAGAAATGCATATCGCAATTCTTCTTGAAAATATGCGTCGTCAGGGCTATGAGCTTCAGATTTCACAGCCAAGCGTGATTATCAAAGAAGAAGATGATAAAAAACTTGAACCGTTTGAAGAAGTAACAATTGATATTCCAGATGAATTTTCTGGAACGGTTATCGAAAAAATGTCAAAGAGAAAAGGAGCTATGACTGAAATGAAATCTGAAAATGGGAATGCGAGAATTATATTTGAAGTTCCAACAAGAGGAATATTGGGCTACAAAGGAGAATTTATAATAGACACAAAAGGAGAAGGAATTTTTTGTTCTCGCGTTATTGGTTTTAGAAAATATGTCGGAGAAATTAAAAAACGTCATCTAGGTTCTATGATATCTATGTTAACAGGAAAAACTTTGGGGTTTTCGCTGTGTAATCTGCAAGATAGAGGATGTCTCTATATTAATCCGAATACAGTAGTTTATGAAGGAATGGTAATCGGAAATACTGCAAAAGGAAAAGACCTAACTGTTAATCCCATAAAAGGGAAACATTTAACTAATATGCGCGCGTCAGGATCGGATGAAAATTTAAAACTTACTCCGCCGATTGAAATTACATTGGAAAGCGGTATGGAAATTATGACAGAGGATGAATATCTTGAAATTACTCCTAAAAATATCCGTCTTCGAAAAAAATTGCTTACAGACAATGAAAGAATTAAGGCCAAGAGATAATTTATTTACAAAAAACTTAAAAAGCAATATGAAAAAACTCGCAAACAATTTAAAGCAGCTCGGAAATAAAAAAATGAAATATTCATCTTTGCCAAAGGAAACAAAGCTTGAAGTGTTTAAAAATAAATATTCAAAAACGAATTATTTGATTCCGTTTATCTGTAATGAATTTACAACCATCTTTATCTTTTCTCGTTCAGAAATTACGGTGAATTTCACGAAAATGTAACAAATAGGATTTTTAATGATCTATGGAAATTATTAAAGCCGAGATGTATGAGAATTTGCGCGGATTTTAACGTGCGAGGCGGAATTTCCATTAAGCCAATGGTTATGAAATTTGACAGTAAAATTTCCCAAAAGCGTCAAAAGAAAATTGAAAAAACGATTGAAAATTATGACCGACGATCTTATTTTAATAGAAATTAATACAATTTAACAGTAATAATTTCAATTATTTAATTTTTTGCCTATAAAAACTTTTCTTTAAACAATTTTTAAATTCAATAAACTTATCTTTGAATACATTTATTTAGCGCGTCAACTTGATTGTTGTATTTTAATATTAGGTTTTTTTGCGCTTTTGCAAAACTATTGATTTCTTTTATAATGCTATTATACTCATCAATCCTTCTGTTATATATTTTGATATTTTTTTTGTTTGTTGGATTTATATTTTCAATTTCTTTTCTGAGAGCGGAAGATAAATTCTCAAGGTTTTCTATTTGGCTTTGAATTTTTTCTATTTCAGCTTTTAGGCTTTGATCAGCTTGCGGACAATCAGATAATGGTCGCGCGAAAATTTGAACGCCAATCCACGTTTCCAATTCTTCATAAAGATCTTTTTTTACGGCTATTCCAATTTCGGTATAGCCGTTGTTAAGAATGTTCGCTCTGTGTCCGGGGCTGTCCATCCAGGCCTGAACGAGAGTCTTGTCATCTTTAAAATTGCCCAGCGCAATGTTTTCTCCTATGGAAATAAATTCATAGCCAATATTTTTTGCGACATCAGAAACTCCCGCTCCGCTTGGAGAAATGTGGTCAAAATACTGCTTTTCAAACATATTTTCCAGGCGTTTTGTCGCGATTGTGTCAAGTTTGATGTTTTGAAGAACGGCTGGCAAGGACTCAGTCTCGTTTCTATGAACGTTTGTCCACTGTAAAACCCCCTCTTTTGTTAGAAATGAATTTGGCGCACCCTCTTTACTGACAATGGGAGATGGAGTATATATTTTTTTTTCAATATCTATTAAGTTGTCTGTAATCGACTTTTCAATTTTGGGAATTTGTTTTAAGCTAAAACCAAGTAAATTATTTTTTATAACAAAAATTGAGAATAAAACTAAAAAAAACAAAAAGAATATAAGTGTAATAAATTTTTTTATCATATTTTTATATTTATTAAAACTTTTTTAAAAATAGCACTGATAACTTCTTTTTGACGACCGTCAGAAAGAGGTTATACAACATAGGCATAAATTAGGTGTATAAACTCTTTCATTATAAATCATTTATAATATATTATCCAATGTTATATAAACCGTTGATTTTTATTTAAAGAGTTGTAAAAATAGATAAATTTAAAAAATATTAAAAAATAATTTAATTATGTAGGCGTTTGTAATCTCTGAGTTTGTTAAAATGTTTGCATATTTACACATTTAAATAGCATTGTGGATAACTTTTATTGACATTTTATTAAAAAAATGGATAATAATAATGTTCATATAGTAAGTAATGAGCAATAAATGTAGAAAAAACAGTATGGGGAGGGTCTTGAATTAGATGCAAAACTATAAACGAATCAAATTAAAATCAACTTTTAAAAAACAAACTTAACAACAAAATAAAAAAGTTAAAATAAAAATAAATTAACAAAAAATGTAGAAGGAGAAAGGAGAAAATAAAATATAAATAAAATTATAAAAAAAGAAAGAGTAATAATAAAAAAAAGATAACAAACAA
>DAOWDS010000012.1 GCA_030638895.1 Candidatus Moraniibacteriota bacterium
ACAAATTTATATTTTGAACTTGCGCCATGTCCAATTATTTCTGTGACAGGAACAAATGGAAAAACGACTGTTTCGAGATTGATTTATAGTATTTTTAAGGAATGGGAAAAAACTCTTCCCGTCATTCCGACTAGAGTGAAACAAGGAACGAGTAAACGGAATGGAAGAATTTCTCTTTTTCAAAAAAATATTTATTATAAACATCTTAATGATGTTAAAAAGGGATTTCTCAACTTCATTCGAGATGACAAATTATTAGAGAATGAGAGAGTTAAGTCGAAAATATATTTTGCTGGAAATGATCGTCAAAATATTCAAGTTTTAGATAAATTAGGAGAAATGGAAAAAGAAAATGTTTTGATTCTTGAAACGAGTAGCACTCAATTGCTTTTAAATTCAGGCATAAGTCCGCATATCGGAATTATAACAAACATATCTCCAAATCATCTTGATGATCACGGAAGTTTTGAAAATTATATTGAAGCTAAGAAGAATTTGATAAGATATCAAAAAAAAGGAGATTTTGCTATTTTAAATTATAATAACAATCAGACAAAAAAAATCGCGGAAGAATTTCAGAATAAAGCGTTTTTATTTAGTATAAAAGATCAATTAGTTGAAGGTTGTTTTATAAAGGATAATAATATTATTGCAAGAAAGAATAATAACGAAACTATTTTACTCTCAATTGATGATATAAAAATTCCAGGAAAACATAATCTTGAAAATGTTTTAGCGGCTGCAAGCTGCGCGCACTTATATGGAATTAAGCCGGAGATTATAAAAGATGGTATTTCAAAATATATTGGCATAAAGCACAGGCTTAAGCTTCTTTACAATATAAATGGAATAAAATATTATGATGATACGCAAGCCACGACTCCAGAAGCGACAATCGCCGGAATTGAATCATTTGACGGCGATATAATATTGCTTTCGGGCGGAGATGACAAGGGAATGCAATATAAAAAACTGGCAGAAAGAATTAATGATAAAGTAAAATTTTTAATTTTATTTCCTGGCGATGCGTCTGAAAAAATCGAAGAATTAATAGACAGGAATAAAGTTAATTTTATAAAAGTGAAAGATTTTTCTGAAGCGATTAAAATTCTTAAAAGATATTATAAAAAAACCGACCTTACAAAAGGCGGCGCGGTTTTAATATCTCCTGGATCAGCTCATTTTTATTCAAAATATGTAGAAAATACTAATAAGGATTTGAGAGAATGGATTAAATTAATGAAGCAGTAAAACTATTGCGTCATCATACTGCCGCATTGTTCTATTGCTAAATTATTGCGCCATATACAACAATAGAGCAATATAATTCTTACTTTTCTTCTTCAATTACTTCTAATTTGATTGGATCAGTTGAGATGACTTCGTGTTCTGCCCCACAAGCAGGACAGACTAAAACCTCTCCAATGTCTGGCATTTCTTCTTCAATCGGAATTTCACAATCGCATTCTTTACAACTTGTCATATATTTAGTTTAGTGATTGAACTTCTTAAATTATAGTTTATTTTTATATTTATGCAACAGCATGTCAAATTTTCAAAATAAAATCAATAAACAAGAAAAAGGCATTTGGCGATATGTTGGTTTTTATGATGAGTTTATAGAACCAGAGAACAGGTTAGTTTTAGAGAGCAGGGGTTTAGCTCCTGTAGTTACAGGGGCTAAACCCCTGCGGAACATTTATTTTAAGCGGGAAGACGAAAATATGACAGGATCACTCAAAGATAGGAGCCTTTCTTATCAGGTTTCACTTGCCAAACAGAATGGAAAAAAAGAATTGGTGATCTCAACATCTGGAAACGCGGGAATTGCGGCGGCTGCGTATTGCCAGAAAGCGGAAATAAAATTACATATTTTTATATCGCCCGATACTGGCAAAGATAAAATTGTCGAGATGCAAAAGTATAATCCTATTATCATAAAATCAAAAAAAGCCATACGGCTTGCGAATTATCTTTCAGCAAGATATAAAACAGAAAATCTAAGGCCGTCTATAAACGATTCTTCAATCGAAGGTTTTAAATCAATTGCTTTTGAAATATTTGAACGGCTTGGAGAAATTGATGCTTTATTTTCCTTTGTGACAAGCGGAAGTTCTTTTGCGGGAATAGGAATGGCATATAAATATTTGTTAGAAAAAAATGAAATTAAAAAAATGCCGAAATTGTATGCTGTGCAAAGTGGAAATATATTTTCAATTGCAGGAGAATTTGAAAAAAATCTTAGACATATAGACAATATTCGCGAATGTCGCATACAAGCAGGCAGACTGGGAGTAAAAAATACAAGAAGAAAAAAAGAAATTATTGAACTTATACAATTAAGCGGAGGAAGCGGTCTTTATATAAAAAATAAAGAATTTCAAAAAGCGGCAAAATTACTTGAAGAAAATAATATATATACATCTACAGAAGGCTGCGCAAGTTTTTCTGCTGCAATAAGGGAAGGAAAAAAAAATAATTTTAATAAGATCGTTTGTATTCTTTCTGGAAAATTAAGAGAAAAAGTTAATAAAATTGACGAGAGTAAAATTTATGAAGCGGAGAGTTTTGAGGAAGTGGATGAGATTGTATATTAAATACTAATTTAATATTATTCATAAAATGAACAATAATTATAAAAATATCAAAAACCAAATAAATAATAAACAAATCGGCCCTGTCTTTTTTATTACTCCAAATCCAGTTTATGCAATAGGGCTTGAGAGAATTATTATGAGCTATTTTGTAATATGCTCGCAGAAATATGATATTGTTCAATATTTAAGAAAAGAAAAAATTTCAATCTTATTTTTAAATAATAATAATGTAAAAAATGCTGGTAAAATTTTGAATAACAAAAAAGTTATTGAATATATAAAGAAAAACTCAAAGAACGTGAAAGCAAATATTATTACTTTCAAACCAAGTCCGATGATTCAAAAAATATGCGATAATAACGGTTTTAATTATTTGGGTAATAATTGGAAATTAAGCGAGAAATTAGAAAACAAGATTAAATTTGTTGAAATAACAAAAAAATTAGAAATTCCTAATGCTGATAGCAAAACAATAAAGTTAGATAAAAATAAATGTTCTTTAAATTTTTCTAAAAACAATAAATTTGTCATTCAGCTTTCCAGAGGATATTCGGGAAATTCAACTTTTTTAATCAAAGATAAAAATGATTTAGAAAAAATAGTTGCAAAATATAAAAATAGAAAAGTTAAATTATCAAAATATTTTAAAGGAGAAACGTATACAATAAATGCTTGCGTTGTTGGAAATAAAATATTAATTAGCAGTCCAATATTTCAGATTACTGGATTTTCTTTATATAATAGAAATGATTTTGGAGGAACATGCGGCAATGATTATGTTTATTCTCAAAAACTTAAAAAAGAGCAAAGAAAACAAATTTTTAATTATACAACAATAGTTGGAGAATATATCAAAAAACTTGGATATAAAGGAATTTTTGGATTAGATTTTGTTGTAAGCGAAAAAAAAATTAATCTAATAGAAATTAATCCTCGTGTTATCGGATCAATGCCGCTTTTTACGAAACTTCAAATTCAAAATAATCAAATCCCCTTTTTACTTTTAAGCATTTTAGAGTTTATAACTTCTTCTGATATAAAAAATAATAATTTTAAAGAGTGGGATAAAAAAGACAGCTTTTATGCTTCGCAATTAATGTTAAGAAATATTAGAAGCAAGCCTATTAAGATAATAAAAAGTTTAAAATCCGGTATTTATGAGATTAAAGCTGATAAATTAGTTTTAAAAGAAAAAACATATTATGCCAAGAACTTAAAAAATAGTGAATTTTTAATCCAATGTTCTTCAATCGGTCGCGTAGTAAGTCCCGATATAGAATATGCGAATATACAAGTCGGATATGGCATAATGAAAAACGAGCGGCAATTTAAACCCTGCTTTGAGAGGATAGTAAAAAATGTTTTAAAAAATATTAAGATAAGTATTTAATACAAAAATAACATAACATGCAATGAAATCTTATGGTTGTGATAAAACTTTATTAATCACGGTTTTGCTATTAGCAATCTTCGGCTTAATTATAATTTCAAGCGCGAGCGTAGTTACGAGCTATAATAATTTTGGATATAATCACTATTATTTATTTCACCAATTTTTGTACGGATTTTTACCGGGAATCGCGCTTCTATTTCTTCTTCAAAAAATTGATTATAGATGGCTTAAAAAATATGCTTTGCTTTTTTTGATTATAACATTAATTTTTTTGTTTGTAGTTTTTATTCCCGGATTAGGCCTTGGATTAAAAGGTGCTAGCAGGTGGATAGATATTGTTGGTATAAGCTTCCAGCCTTCAGAATTTATCAAACTGACTTTTGTTCTTTATCTTGCCGCTTGGCTTGAAAAAAATAAGAAAAACACGAAAGACTTTGCAAATTTGTTGATTCCTTTTGTCGCTGTAGTTATGGTTATAGCTATTCCTTTAATAATGCAGCCTGACGTTGGAACTCTTAGTATTATTGTTTTAACGGCCGTAATTATGTATTTTGTGTCAGGCACGAAAATAAGCCATATTTTTGCTCTTGCCGCTGGAGGTCTTGCTGGATTATTTCTATTAGTGCAAATCGCGCCATATCGTATGAATAGATTTATGGTGTTTATGCATCCAGAAATTGATCCGCAAGGGATTGGATATCAAATTAATCAAGCCCTTTTAGCGCTTGGTTCTGGAGGAATATTCGGTCTTGGATTTGAGCATAGCAGGCAGAAATTTAATTATCTTCCAGAACCTATAGGCGATTCAATTTTTGCCGTTACAGGAGAGGAATTAGGTATGATTGGACTGGTTATTCTCATGGCTTTATTTTTAGTTTTTGCTTTAAGAGGATTTAAAATTGCAAGCAAGGCTCCTGATAATTTTGGAAAATTTATTGCCGTTGGAATTACTTCATGGATTACTTTTCAGGCTTTGATTAATATGGCTGCTATTACATCTTTAATCCCCCTGACTGGTATTCCATTGCCTTTTATAAGCTATGGCGGATCAGCCTTAATAACTTCTTTAGTGGGAGCTGGAGTTTTACTAAGTATTTCAAGACAAAATATTAAATAAATTTTCTTGTTAAATATTGGAAAATATTTTATTATAAATAGAACTTTCGCGTTTGCCATATTTAAGGTGTCGGACACCTGCAAACGCGTAAGTCCTAATAAAATTAATAAAACTTAATAAAAAAATCATGAGAATATTATTTGTAGGCAGGCCTTTAAAGGGTCATTTATATCCAATAATTGCAATATATGAAGAATTTAAGAAAACAATGGATTCTTCGGAGTTTAAGTCTTTGGAAGTTAAGTTAATAACCGCAAAAAGCGAATTTGTAAAAGATGCTCTTGATGGCATTAATATCCCGTATAGTTTTATAGTTTCTGCAAAAGATAGAGATTCATTTTCTCCATTAATAATATTAGATTTTTTTAAATCTATTATTGGATTCATACAATCTATGTTTCTAGTTTTTAATTATATGCCTGACGTAATATTTTCAAAAGGAAGTATTGTGTCTCTACCCGTTATATTGGTTGGTTGGATATTTAGAATTCCAATTGTTATTCATGAGTCAGATGCCGTAGCTAGTCCAATTAATAAATTTATGTTCAAATTTGCAAAAAAAGTAGCTATATCATTTCCTAATAATAAAAATATTTATATATCTAAAAAAGTGTTCTTTGCTGGAAATCCGACCAGAAGTTTTATTATTCGGGCAGATAAGGAAGAAGCAAAAAAAAGTTTTGTTTTGCACGATGAAAAGCCGGTATTATTTATTATGGCCGGCACCGAAGGCGCAAAACTTATAAACAAACTAGTGATTGAAATACTTCCTGATTTATTAAACAAATATCAAATAATTCATCAATGCGGAGTGTTGAATTATGATTATGTGAGATCTATTGTCCAAAAAATGAATGTGTCAGATTTAAATGATTATCATTTATTTCCATATTTCAAAGAAAGAGCCGCTGACGCGTATAATGCTTGTGATTTAGTTATTAGCAGAGCTGGAGCAAATACTGTTTCTGAAATTATGACAATAGGAAAACCAAGCGTTTTAATACCTCTTTCCATGGAAAGTAGCGATAAACAGCAAAAAAATGCCTATCATTATTCTCAATCTGGCGCAGCAATTTTAGTTAGTGAAAAAAATTTAAAACCGCATTTATTATTAAATGTAATTAACGATTTGTTTAAGAATCATTTAAAAATTATTGAAATGAAGCGAGCTGCGAGAAAATTAGCATATAACGATGCCGGTAAAATAATTGCCGAAGCAATAAAAGAATTAGGAGATTAAATATTATTAATTTTTTATGGAAATTGATTTTGAAAAAATAAACAAAATACATTTTATAGGTATTGGAGGAATCGGGCTTAGCGCTATTGCCAAGCTTATGAAAAAAAAAGGAAAAAAAATAAGCGGTTCAGACATAAGCCATTCTTTAATGACTGAGAAATTGGAAAAAATCGGCATAAAAATTTTTATTGGCCAAACTGAAGAAAATATATCTGATGATATGGATTTGATAATTTACACGACGGCAGTTTCAGCAAATAATTTAGAATTAAAAAGAGCAAGGGCATTGAACATAAAAACTATTACATATCCAGAGTCTTTGGGGCTTGTTTTTAACAATCAATTTGGAATTGCCGTTTGCGGTACGCATGGCAAATCCTCAACAACGGCAATGGCGGGATTATTATTAGATGATGCTGATTTTAATCCATCAATTGTTGTTGGTAGTATCGTGCCAAGATATAAAAGCAATTTAATGGTCGGGAAGAGTAAATATTTTATTACTGAAGCTTGTGAGTATGAAAGATCATTTTTGAATTTAGATCCAAAAATAATTATTTTGAATAACATAGAACTTGATCATACGGACTATTATAAAGATTTAGATGACATAAGGAGCGCGTTTGAGGAGTTTGTCGGGCGCTTGCCAGAGGATGGGGTTTTAATTGTGAATGGAGATGATAAAGAAGTATTAAGTATTAAGTAT
>DAOWDS010000048.1 GCA_030638895.1 Candidatus Moraniibacteriota bacterium
AAAAATGATTTTATTTCTCGTATATATATATTAATTGGTTTGATTATAATAATATTTTGTATAATTTTGTTCAGATTATTCCAAGTTCAAGTTATAAAGCATGATTTTTATAAAGCTTTAGCCCAAAATCAGCATGAATTTTTTCAAAAAACAGTTCCCAAAAGAGGAGAGATATTTATTAAAGATTTATATTCAGAAAACCTTTATCCCTTAGCCGTAAATAAAGAACTAAATATTATATATGCAGTTCCGAAAAATATTGAAGACAAAAGAGAAGTTGCTGATAGGTTGTCAAAAATATTGGAGATTGAAAATGAGAAAATTTTTAATATTATAAATAAAAGAAACGATCCATATGAAGTTATAAAAAATAAAGTTACAAATGACGTTGTAGAAAGAATTAAAAAAGAAAATATTACTGGCATAAGCACTGCTCCTGAAATTGTCAGATATTATCCGAGTAATTATCTTGCTGCAAATATAGTTGGTTTTTTAGGATATAAGGGAAATAAAAAAACTGGACAATATGGGATAGAAGGATATTACGATGATAGGCTAAAGGGGATTATTGGATTTTTAGAAATTGAAAAGGATGCGTCTGGAAATTGGATATCATTTGGTTTGAAAAGTTCTCAATCTCCGAGAAATGGAGATGACATAGTCTTAACTATTGATCAAACAATTCAATATATTTCCGAGAAAAAAATAAAAGAAGCAGTTGAAAAATATGGCGCTAAAAGCGGAGGTTTGATTGTTATGAACCCGACTTCTGGAGAAATTATTTCTTTAGCGCAATATCCGAATTATAACCCAAATGAGTATTTTAAAGAGAAAGATATGGGTGTTTTTTTAAATGCTAGTATTCACAGTGTTTATGAGCCTGGCTCGGTTCAAAAGCCTATAACTTTGGCAGTTGGTATAGATTTAGGTAAAATAGGGCCGAATACAACATACGAAGATAAAGGATTTTTAAAAATTGATGGATGGCCGATAAGAAATTCTGATGGCAAATCCAACGGGAAACAAACAATGGTCCAAGTTCTTGAAAAGTCTTTAAATACAGGAACTGTATTTGCGGTAAATCAGATTGACAAGAATGATTTTTACGCGTATCTTAAAAATTTTGGGTTTGACGAGTTAACAGGAATTGAAATTACAGGAGAAGCTAGGGGCAACATTTCTAATTTAAAAGATAAAACTGATATTAGTTACGCGACTGCTTCATATGGGCAAGGTATTTCAGTTACTCCTCTTGCGATGTTAAACGCCATATCTTCTTTTGCAAATGACGGCAAGCTGATGAAGCCCCATATTGTTAGTGAATTTATTAATGCTGACGGATTTTCGGAAAAGGTTGAACCTCAAGTTATCCGTCAAGTTGTATCTCCAAGAACTGCCAATTTAATTTCAGCAATGATGGTTAGCGTGATAAAGAACGGACACGCTCAACAGGCGCAAATAGAGGGATATAATTTTGCCGGAAAAACAGGAACAGCTCAAATTCCTAAAAAAGACGGGAGGGGATACGAAGAAGATAAAACAATCCATACTTTTATTGGCTTTGGACCAATGCCCAGTCCGAGATTTTCAATTTTAATAAAATTAGATGAACCTCAAAATGCGCTTTATGCGGCAAATACAACAGCTTTTGTTTTTAGAGACTTAGCTCGAGAACTTGTAAATTATTATAATATTCCGCCGACAGAGTAAAAGAAATAACTTCAAACTTACGCGTTACATAATGATTATGCAATTTATAATTATAAAAATTCTCAATATATTGTCCAAAAATATGCTGGCGAAATACAATCCAGTAGTTATTGGTATTACTGGAAGTTTTGGAAAGAGTAGCACAAAAAAAGCTATTTATGAAATATTAAAAAGAAAATATAAAGTTTATTGTGATAGAAGCTGTTATAACACTGAGATAAGTATTCCTCTCGCGATAACAGGTTTTGAAAGCGGAGGACGCTCCGCTAGCAAGTGGATTGAAATTATTTTCAAAATTATAGGCAGGCTATTCAAAAGAAACTGTTATCCTGATGTGTTAATTTTAGAAATGGGAGTTAATAGGCCGAATGATATGAAAAAAATGCTTGCTGTAGTAAAACCTGATATTGGGATTTTAACAGGCATCGGAGAATTTCCTTCGCATACAGAATATTTTAAGGACGCGAAACATGTTGCGCGCGAAAAATTTTTACTTGCGCGAACTTTAAAAAAGAAAAATCTGGCTATTTTAAATTTAGATGATGAATTTATAAAAGAATTACCAGAAAACATAAAATCAGACATAATTACTTATGGTTTTAGCAAAAATGCGGATGTAAGAGCGGAGGAAGTTTTATTTGGAAGCAAAAAATTTAGAACAGAAGACGGTTCAATGGGGATGAGATTTAAAATTTCATATCAAGGAACAACAGCTCCATTTCGCTTTCCTTATTCGTTGGGTCGTGGACAGATTTATTCCACTTTATCAGCCGTGTCGGTCGGAATTCACTTTGGTTTTAATCTTGTTGAAATGTCAGAAATTCTTTCCGAATTTCAACCTCTTGCTGGAAGAATGAAAATGATAAAAGGAATAAATAAATCTTTAATAATAGACGATACCTTTAACTCTAATCCAAGCTCTGCTTTATCTGCCTTAGAAACAGTTAAGAAGCTTGAAGCTTCAAGAAAAATCGCGGTTTTAGGTGATATGCTTGAACTTGGGGAACAGTGTGAAGTCGGACATAGAGAAGTTGGAAAAGCTGTTTTTAAATCTGTAGATTTTCTTTTTACGTATGGTTTGAGAAGCAAAGTAATTTCGTGTCAAGCGCGAAAAATTGGAATGAAAAAGGAAAACATTTTTCATTTTGAAAATATTGATAAATTAATTAAACTATTGAAAAATATTATTCAAAATGAAGATATTATTCTTATTAAGGGGTCTAGGGCTATGCATATGGAAAAGGTAGTCAAAGAAATTATGACTAAACCAGAAGAAGCAGATAAGCTGCTTGTAAAATAATTTAAATTGTGATAGGTTAACTGAGTATTAAGTAGCAAACATTAAGTATTAAGCGCTTGATAGCAGTTGCTCAATACTAGCTACTCAATACCAATCTTGCCGCCTTCGTCTAGCGGTTAGGACACTAGGTTCTCATCCTAGTAACAGGGGTTCGACTCCCCTAGGTGGTACACGCTAAATAATTCCTTAAATAAGGGATTATTTTATAATCTCAAGATACTTTATAATATTTATAACATTAGAAAAGGGGCTTCGGGGCTTGAATTCAGGACTAATATATGCGGTTGACAATGTTTCTAAAGTATGATAAGATGTTCCATACGTTCTTTAAATATGTCTAGGAGACAAATCATGGAGAAAAAAAGAGATAGAACAATTATAAAGATACAAGAAGATGTTGCATTTTGTGAGAAACAACTAAAAAAGCTTTTCTCTTTGACGGATGATAAAGAAGTTTATAATATTGGTCCGTTTGAGGCTATGCTATCCCAGTCACAACAAGACCTAGCTTCTGTATTTGAGTTTTGGAAGAGTGACTGGGAAGATGGTCACTTTATAAGGATCATTAGCAATGGAACATTGGTTATGTTTCAAAAGGATCAAGGCTCTGTTATTCATGATAATGTAGGCTTGTTGACAATTGAAGACTACATTGAACAATCATCTTCAGAAAGTCCAGCCTTTGTATTGACTTGGACAGGTGAAGTGCCTAACAAAGGCACTTTAATATCTGTTAAAGTTGACTTTGGCAGTTATTTTGTGGTTTATAGTTTTAATTTTCGGTCAGGAAAATATGATGTTTACAATCCACAAAAGATGGACCTTCGTAGTATAGGACTTCCTAAAAACTTAAAAGAAGCTGATGAAATTTTAGGAGTTCCTTTTAAAAGAGTAATTGATTTTGATGAAAAAACAAATGCTCTTTTAAAAGCTTCCGCACTGGATGAAATTGTGGAAGAAATTTCAAGCCGCGCACCAACATAAGCCAGCTTGGAAAAAAAAGAGGTTCCGATTTTTCGTGACCTCTTATTTTATTTTGGGATAGTTTTTTGGGTTTGAAAAATCTGTATAATTAAATCACAATAAGCTTATCTAATTCTTTAATCCCTAAGTCCCATTTCACAATATCCACCAATAAGGGGTTTGAACTCTCAATGCTAGGGTGTACATGCTAAATCATTCCTTAAATAAGGGGTTATTTTTGTATCTCCAATATTTAAATCGAACATCTTGAAATTTAGTAAATGATTATTTCACGGATTTATCTTGTACATATTGATTGTCATTTGCTTGATACATTTAATTGATTTTTTTATTAATCGTGATAAAATGAAATTATAATAATCTATAACAAAAAACTTTATTAAATTAAACAACAAACATTTATTAAGCCATATTTAAATAATGAAACATAATATAGAAAAAAGTTTTTTAGATAAGAAATATCCTGACTTAAAAAAGTCAAAACAAGTTGAAGGTTGCGCGGAAGTTGCAAAAGCTTCTAATGAAAAAGTGCTAAACAAAACTGACTATTGGATAAAGTCAGTAGAAGACTTTCATAAACGTCATCGTGATAATCCAGAAGCAATGGATCATATTAGAAACGCCGTTTATGATGAATATGTAATAAAACCAGAAAACATCCCAGAAAGCTATTTTGAAAACCAACAGCAATTAGTCAGAGAACTTGGTCATGGAGATGTTGAAATTACAGAAGAAAACAGAAAACAGCTTGTTGAAATTATTATTGACGATCAAAAAACTACGTTAGACAATTGGACAGACTATATTACCCACAAAGACGCTGATGTTTATCCAATGTGGGCTAAATACTGGGCATTTAGAAGCATGCTTAAGCTTTCAAGTTATGATAAAGAAAAGAAATCTTTTGGAAATCGCAGAAAAGACACAGTTACTCCTTTTCCAGATTTAAATCGTGAAGCGCTTGCTTGTGTAATTGATATTGTTGTTAAAAAAGTAAATAAAGAAAAGATAGAAATTGCAGAAGATAGTCCTGAATTGCAAAAACTTATTAAAAGTGAGAATTTTGGAAAGCTTTACGCCTATGCGATAGAAAAGGTTACTCCAGCAGAAGAAAATGAATTATTGACAACAGAAGGAGAGTGGATAAAATATCCACAAAACTCTGATCATATGCCATTAGTGGATTCATTACAAGGACATGGAACTGGGTGGTGCACAGCTGGAGAATCAACGGCAGAAATGCAGCTTAAAGGAGGAGATTTCTATGTCTATTATTCTTTAGATAAAAACAACAAACCAACCATTCCAAGAGTGGCTATTCGTATGGAAGAAAACAGAATTGGAGAGATTCG
>DAOWDS010000036.1 GCA_030638895.1 Candidatus Moraniibacteriota bacterium
ATGGCAATGAGAGTGCCGACTTCCGCAGTTTCAGTTGTTGATTTTACGGCAATTGTCAAAAAAGACACGACAGTTGAGGAAGTAAATGAGCTATTTCAAAAAGCAAGCGATGAAGACACTCTTGGAGTTCTGAACGCGACTAATGAGCCTTTGGTTTCTGTTGATTATAAAGGAAATCCCTTTTCTTCAATTGTTGATTTGCCACTTACAAAAGTGGATGGTAATTTGGTAAAGGTTTTAGCTTGGTATGATAATGAATTTGGATATACAAATAGGTTAGTTGAAATGGCAGAGTTTATTGGAAAGGAATTATAAAAGTTTTAATTATTAATTGATATGGTTATTTCGCACACTTGTAAAAATCTTTTAATTCGTTGTATGGATTTTCGTTTGAATTCGGAAGTTGAGAGATGGACAAAAGACTCTGGTCTTTTTGAAGGAGGATTTGACGTTGTTTCGGTTGCTGGGGCTTGCAAAAATCTTGTCGATGGAGATGAGAAAATCAAAGATAATTTTTTAAGCAATATTGCTGTTTCAATTGAACTGCACGAGGTTTGTAAAATCGTTATTTTACATCACAGCGATTGCGGAGCTTATGCTCAAAGTTATAATTTTAGTTCACCGGAAGAAGAAAAGATAAAGCAAGTTGAGGATATGAAAAAAGCGAAAGAAATTATTCTTGAGAAATATCCAAATGTTGAAATTATTCTTGTTTTTGGGCAGATGAAAGATAGCAATGGTAAGGAAGTTGAACTTGAGATGATTTAAAATATTTTTATATTATTATTGATTATGAAATCAATTAAAGAAGTTCAAAATTTGAAAAATAAAAAAGTTCTTACGAGAGTTGATTTTAATGTGCCAATCGGAGATGGCGGGATTATAGACAAGAAAAATGATTGGAGAATTAAAGCTGCTCTTCCGACTATTCAATATTTACTTAAAAAAGAAGCAAAAATCATTCTGATATCTCATTTTGGTCGTCCAGAAACTAAATTGGAAATTGCCAGCCCAAGGCTGGTCAGCCTTGGGCGAAGAATCTGGAATCTGGAATATAGTTTAAAATCGGTAGCAAAACGATTAGAAGAATTATTGGATTATAAAATAAAATTTGTTAGCGATTGTATTGGCAATAAGGCAAAAAGCGCTGTTGAAAAAATGCAAGTTGGAGAAATTATTTTATTTGAAAATTTGCGATTTTATAACGAGGAAGAAAAAAATGATAAAGATTTTGCTAAAAAACTTGCCAATGTTGCTGATATTTACATCAACGATGCTTTTTCTGTTTCACATCGCGCCCATGCTTCTGTTTCGGCAATCACAAAATTTTTACCGTCATATGCTGGATTGCTTTTAGAAAAAGAAATTAGAATTCTTTCAGGTGCAATTGATAATCCCGAAAGACCAGCGACGATTATTATTGGCGGGGCAAAGGCAAAAACAAAGCTTCTTGTAATTAAAAACTTGCTTAATAAGTTTGATCATATAATAGTTGGAGGAATTGTTGCGAATGTTATACTTAAGGCGAAAGGAATAGATATTGGAAAATCGATGCTTGACGGCATAGATCCAGAGGAAGTAAAAAAAATTAATTTAACAGATAAAAAATTGCATATCCCTATTGATGCGATAGGATGCAATACAGTAAAGAAAAAAATAGAATTATCAGCAGTTGGCGATATTGGAGATTATAAAATATTAGATATTGGCCCTGAAAGCAGGGAATTGTATTTAAATATAATAAAAAAATCAAAAACAATAATTTGGAATGGTCCAATGGGAAAATTTGAAAATGATAATTTTGCTGATGGAACAAAGGCAGTTTCTGAGGCTGTAACAAATTTGAAAAGTTATAAAATAATAGGCGGAGGAGATACAATAGCAGCTCTTAATAAATTTGGGTGTTTAGAAAAAGTTGATTATATTTGCACGGGAGGAGGAGCAATGCTTAAATTTTTATCTGGAGAAAAATTACCGGGGATCAGAGCCTTGAAATAGCTCATTTTATTTTAAAAAGAATTATAACTATTTGGCAGTTTGTGCTATAATAAAAAAAGAAATTAGAATATTTTATTATTAAATTAAGCGTATGAAACAAAAAAAACAGGACAAAAAAGCTAAAAAAGAGATAAAGCGGAAAAATGTCAATATTTATTTTGAAGTAATATTGATGATAATCGTTATTCCAATTTTTTCTTTTCTATCCATTTCTATTTTTAAAGAAAATGATTCCGGATTTGTCAGTAAAATTTTGACAGGCAAATCAGATGTAAAAATTACAACTGACAAGCCTTTTTACGTTTCTGGAGAAAATATGAAGCTTTCCATCAAAAATGAATCAATAAATCCGATATATTTTGAACCATGCGAATATTTAAATAAATTTGAAAAAAAGATAGATGAAAAGTGGAGAGAATCTTTCAATTATGAAAGTATAAAAGACTATGATAAATTTGGATTTAAGAGAGAAAAGAATATTACAAATTGCGAAATAAAATTACCAAAAGAAGGAGCGGGAATATATAGAACCGTTATTCAGATTTATTATGAGTGTGAAAGACCGGGAGAAGATATGTGCAGAAATTCGAAAGCATTTTATTCAAATGAATTTAGAGTGAAATAAATTATTAAATTGTGATATTGCAGTGTTATTAGGCTATATTTATAGCTAAGGAATTTTAATATGAGCTTTTCCCATGACAAGAGGAGATTAAGAGAGGATGTTCTTTTCCTAACCACTTCTCATCTAAGGAGGGGAACTAGTCGTATTACGCTTTGCATATGCGCTAATATACATAATTTATTTCGATTATTGGAGAATGTGTAGTAAAGAAAGATAATATGGCAATTTAACAATAAAATCGTATGCCAAATAAAATTAAAAATATAAAAGCAAGAGAAATTCTTGATTCTCGCGGCAATCCTACCGTTGAGGTTGAGGTTGTTTTGGAAAATAAAATCAAAGCTTTTGCCGCAGTTCCTTCAGGAGCATCAACTGGAGAATTTGAAGCATTAGAATTGCGCGATGGAGATAGATTAAGATATGGCGGCAAAGGAGTTTTGAAAGCTTGTGAAAATGTTAATAAGGAAATTGTAAAAGCTTTAATAGGACAGCCGATTGTTGCGCAAAAAAAAATTGATAAAATTATGCTGGATCTTGATGGAACTGAAAATAAATCAAATTTGGGAGCGAATGCGATTTTGGGAGTTTCTCTTGCTTGTGCGCGTGCTGGAGCTATTGCGACCAATAAACCTCTTTATAAATACCTCGCAAAAACATTTGGATTTAAAGCATCTGAATTTAAAATTCCAGTTCCTATGTTTAATATTATAAATGGAGGGCAACATGCTGATAGCGGTCTTTCTGTTCAGGAATTTATGATTTTGCCTGTAGGCATAAAATCTGTAAAAGAAATGGCAAGAGCCGGAAGTGAAATCTTCCAAAATTTAAAAAATATTCTTTCTCAAAAAGGATACGCAACTGGAGTTGGTGATGAAGGAGGATTTGCGCCCAAACTTGATAGCCACATACAAACATTTGAGTTAATTATTCAGGCTATAGAAAAATCAGGGTATGTGGTTGGTAAAGATATTGCGCTTGCAATTGATTCCGCGGCTAATTCTTTTTGCGATCTAGATAGCAATGAATATGTTTTAAAACCTGAAAATATTTCCTTGGATTATAATAGGCTAATTGCTTTATATCTTGAATGGATTAAAAAATATCCATTAATTTCAATTGAGGATGGCTTCCATGAAGAAAAGTGGGATCAATGGAGCGAGGCTAAAAATAAAATTAGTAAAGAAAATAATCAAATTATGATTGTGTCAGATGATTTGACTGTTACAAATACAAAAAGATTACAAAAAGCAATTGATAATAAATGCGCTAATGCGATTATCATTAAATTGAATCAGATTGGATCGTTGTCAGAAACTATTGAGGCTATAAAAATGGCGCAGAAAGCTGATTGGAAAATTATTGTTTCTCATAGAAGCGGAGAAACTTGTGATGATTTCATAGCAGACCTTGCAGTTGCAGTCGGTGCTGATTTTTTGAAAGCAGGATCGTTGTCTCGTGGAGAAAGACTGGCGAAATATAATCGATTAATGGAAATTGAGGAGGAAGTGAAATAAGAATAATTGTTCTCTTGTTAAATTGCTATGTATAGCATGATAATGGATGATAATGGCAATTTAACAATGGAACAATTTAGCAATTTAATAAATTTATGTACAAAAAACCAACAAATATTCTCATAATTTTGGATGGGTGGGGTGTTGCTCCTAAAAACAAAGGAAATGCTATTGAATTGGCGAAGAAGCCATTTTTTAATAGCTTAATCAGGAAATATCCCAATACTGTTTTAAACGCGACAGGACTTGCGGTTGGGCTTAGTGAAAATGAAAGGAGCGGCAGCGAAGCTGGGCATTTTAATATAGGATCTGGAAGAATTATTAAACAGGACTCACAAATTATAAGAGAGGACATTGAATCTGGAAAGTTTTTTAAAAATCCGAAGATTTTAAGAACCATAAATCATGCCTTGGTTAACAAAAAGAACCTTCATTTCATTGGACTTCTATCTGAACTTGACAGTCCTCATAGCGATCCTGATCATATTTACGCGCTTTTAAAGCTGGCAAAAGAAAAGAAAATAAAACAAGTTTATCTACATCTTTTTACAGATGGTAGAGATACATATAAAAAAATAGCTCTTATATTTTTAAAGGATTTAAACGATAAAATAAAAGAAATTGGAATTGGTAAAATTGCTACGATAGGCGGCAGATATTATGGAATGGACAGAGTTAAACATTGGGATAGATTACAGAGATCGTATGATTCTATGGTTTTAGGAGAGGGAGCTAAAAGCAGTTCTGCAGAAAATGTAATCGAAAATTCTTATAAGAATGGATTGTCCGATGAATTTATTATTCCGACAATTATTGTAGACAAAAAAAATAAACCTATAGCAAAGATAAAGGATAATGATTCTGTAATATTTTTCAATGTTCGCGGAGACAGGGCAAGACAATTCACAAAATTATTTGTTCTTGATGATATAATTGGATATAAGAACAGGCAGTATAAGCTTAATAATATTTTTGCCTGCACACTGACTGATTTTGGTCCGGATCTTCCGGTTCAGGTGGCTTATGCTTCTCAGGCAGTTGAAAATACTATTCCATCTGTATTAAAAAATTTAAAACAGCTTTATATTTCAGAAGCGGAAAAATATCCGCATATAACATATTTTTTAAATGGCGGGCATAAGAATCTTGTTGACAAAGAAGATAGGGAAACAATTCCATCTCCAAATGTTTTTTCTTATGATCAACAGCCTGAAATGTCGGCAAATGACATTACAAAAGTTATAGTTTCAAATATAGAATATAGCGTTTATGATTTTATAGCGGTAAATTATGCTAATGCCGATATGGTTGGACATACTGGAAATTTAAAGGCAACTATAACAGCAGTAGAATTTTTAGACAAATGTTTAAAACAGGTAATTAAAAAAATTTTAGAAAGCGGAGGCTTGGCGATTATTACAGCTGATCATGGCAATGCTGATGAAATGATTGATTTAAAAACAGGAGAAATTTTGACCATGCATAGCAAGAATCCAGTCCCGTTTATTTTAATAAAAGATGCGTTTAAAAAAGAAAATTTGAAATTGAGAAGTAATGGCGTATTAGGCAATGTTGCTCCGACATTACTTAATGTCTTAAATATTAAGAAACCACAAGATATGGTTTTGGGAAGTTTGATTGAGAAGTAAATCACTACATTGCTAGATATAAAGCAATATAATTTAGCAATAATTTAACAATTTAACAATAAATAATTTTATGTATGATATCATAACAATTGGAGGGGCAATTCGTGATATAACTTTTTTGACTGACAATGGAAAAATTATTGAGACTTCAGAAAATTTAACCAAACAAGCGCTTCTTTGTTTTGAATATGGATCAAAAATAAGAAGCGAAGAAGTGTTTTTTAATTTTGGAGGAGGAGCTTGCAATACTGCGGCTACTTTTGCAAAATTTAGCTTTAAAGTCGCTGTTCATTGCAGAGTTGGAAAAAATGAGAATGGCGCATTAATTACGAGAAATTTAAAAGAACGGGGAATTAACACGGATTTGATTCAAATTGATGAAAAAATAAAAACTGGATTTTCTCTGGTCGTAGTAAATAAAAAAGGCGGCGATAGAGTGATTTTTGTTTATAAAGGAGCTAGTGATTTTCTCGAAATTCAAGAAAAAGAAATTAGCAAAACAAAATGGATATATCTTACATCCATGGCTGGAAATTGGCAGGAAAATTTAACAGCAGTTAATAAGGCTGTTGAAAGAAATAATATAAAATTAGCCTGGAATCCAGGATTGACACAAATTTGTGTTGCAAAAACTAAATTAGAAAAAACTTTGAAAAATACTGAAATATTGATTATAAATAAAGACGAAGCAATAAAATTTATAGGAAACGATAAAAATTTGAAATTAGATTTTAATGAAATAAATGATGTTAAAGTTTTAGCTAAAAATATAAAAAATTGGGGTCCGCAAATAGTAGTTATAACGGATGGTCCTGAAGGCGCTTATGTATATGATGGAGAAAATGTTTTATATTCTACTTCTACTTCAGAGAAAAGAATAGATTCGACCGGAGCTGGCGATTCATTCGGAAGCGCTTTGGTTGGAGGATATATTTTAACTGAAGATTTAGAAAAATCATTGAAATATGGAATTATAAACAGCGGGAGCGTTGTCAGTGAATTCGGCGCGCAGAATGGAATTTTGAGTAAGGATGAGATTGAAAAAAGATTGGATGAGGTAAAGGTGAGTTATTTGTAAAAGATGTTCCCTCTGACAAAAAGGAAAGTATTACAATAATATTAATATTTTCAATTCTTCTTATCGTAGTATTTATTACAATTGGAAGAATAGGGCCAATCTATGGTATTCAAATAGTATATATCTTGCTTGTAGCATTTTTAGTAACTTCTTTATTTATCATTTCGTTATTATCTTACAAAAAATTGATAGAAAATAAAATCATAAAGTTATCAATATCTTTTTTATATTTAATCTTATATGCTTTCTTAATCTTTTCTTTATAAATGAAAAAACTTAAAATTGCGTTTTATTCTACTAATAAATTTTTTTGTCCTCTTCCTAAAGAGATAATATATGCTCCGATGGGTTCGGCGCAGATCGTTGTAACGGAGCTGGTAAATAGTGGAGGAATCGCTCTAAATCTCATATAGTTTTGCAATTATAATTTTGTGTACTCAGGGGGGGTTCCTCGGCTCCGCTCGGGATGACGAAGATAATTATTGTAAATTGAGGATTGATTATAAAAAATATTAAAACACTTAAATATTAAAAATTAAATAAAAAATATGAAAAAAGAAAAGATAAAAAATATAATAAAAATGATTATAATTTTTATATTGTTGTTGTTTATCTTGCCTAATTTATTTAATGTCGTAGGAATAATAATAGAATTTAATCCAGTTTCATTTATTTTTGGAGAATTTATAAGCTATATTTTTGCTTTTATATTTATCTTTTCTATTTTTTATATTTTATCAAAGTTGTTTAATATAAAAATAGTATTTTTAATATATTTTCTACTTAATATTTTCTTATTATTTATTGTTTTTATTGCTGAGATATCTGATATCTATCTTTATGTATTTTTTATATTAGAAACTTCGCTACTCATAATTGTAATACTATTACCTAAGATAAAACTTATATTCATAATTTCTATAATTTTTGTTATATTTTATATTATTTATCATATAATAGTTATAGGTATTACCCCAAAACTTGAGTATATAAAACCAGGTGGTCATATAGTATGCAAAGATGCAGTAAATCGTTGTGAAGGACTTATTCCAGAAGGATGTTTTCTTTACAAAACAAAATGTATTGATTATCCAGAAGAAAGTAGTATTTGTGGTTATAATAAACTTTTTTCTTGTTTTGATTCTGCTGAATGCTTTTACATTTGTTCAAACTCAACATTATTAGAAAAATATATAAAAAAAGAATATATTTTGAATTATAAAGAAGGGAATATAATATATTAACCTGAATCTCGTTAGGCTAATAATGGCTTAATAGACATATATTCAAAGAATTTTTTCATCTGATAAGCAGTTAGATACCTAAAGATAGTGAGCGAAGAATTCTTTAGGAGATCTGGGGAGCGTAGTTTCTAATCCTAGTCGCAATTTAAGCACTGAAAAAACAGTTTCAATTTTTTGTCTCAATTTAAGAATCTGATGTTCTGTTTCTCCCATGATATTTTTCATATTTGCCCGAATCCCAGTGAATAAAAGTTTTCCAAATTTTCTTGTTTTCTTTTCCAACCCCTTCCCACATATCCCGCATTAGCAACTATTGTTCCAAAGATATTTCCCCACATCATTTCCAAAGCTTTTCTTTCATTAGTTGTCGCAGTTGTAATTTTAAGATTAAGAATCTGCATTAGTTCATTGCAAATAATATGAAGCTTAAATCCGTAAAACCAGCCCATTGTAGATTTGCTTTTTGAAGCTAATCCGAAGTATACTTTATGGCTAAACTCTCGTTTTATTTCACATACTTTAAGTCTTGAACCATTCGTAAATTTTAGTTTTTCTTTAACGGTCATTTTTTGAAAAATATTCATAAATCTCCGCAAGAGAATTGTTGCCAAAGAAGAAAGTTTATTCATTGATTCAATAAAATTTTCGTAAGTGGGAAGATTGGGAAAATTTTGTGAGTGATATGTCTTGAGATGCTTGTAAAAATCTTTCCAATTTCGATGTCCAGTAAAGAAACGAAAGATTGCTAATGACACTAACTCGGCTATGCTGAGATTATATGTTTTAATGGGAGGATGATTTTTGCCGGGACGCTCAATGGCGAGAGAAATTGATTGTAAGATTTGTTTTATGAAATTATCAACAAAGATATAAATTATAATAAGGATTGTGATAGGATCATCTTGTTGTAATGTATGTTTGAACGGAGTCATAAATTTGTGCTAATGATTATTTATGGTTCTATTATAACATATTTTACAGTACGGGATTCGGGTTAATCATTAATTTTACCATTAAATAAATGAAAAAACTTAAAATCGCTTTTTATTCTACGAATGAATTTCCTTGCCCTTTACCAGAAGAGATAATTTATGCTCCGATGGATTTAGCTGAGAGAGTTGTAAGGGAACTGGCGAACAGAGGACATGATATCACTCTTTATACTTCAAGTGATTCAAAAATTGGAAGAAATGAGAATAAGAGGATTTTAAAACAGTATGGTAATATGTATTACCATACTGAACGAGAATCTCTTGCTGGCTTGAAGGTAAAAAAAATTAGCAATGGAATGATTTCATATTATAAGCTCAAAGATAAGGCAATAAATAGCGGGTTTCATGATCAACTTCAGATGACTCTTTATGAACAGCTCCTTGCTTCAAAAATGTATGAGGATTCTCAAAAAGGCGAATTTGACATTATTCATGCTTATCATCTTGTGCCGAAAATTTTGCCGTTTGTAAATCTGACAAAAACGCCGACAGTTTTTACACTACACGATCCGATGGATGCGAGTTGGAACAAAATTATAAAATATTGCCAATGGAAAAATAAGGCGAACTATATCTCTATAAGCAATAATCAGAGAAAAGGAATGCCTGATTTAAATTATGTTGAAACGGTTTATAACGGACTTGATTTGAAAAATTTTAAGTTTCAAAAAAACCATAAAAACTATCTGGCATTTTTAGGAAGATATTCAAAGGAAAAAGGAATTGATACGGCAGTCCAAGCTGCCATTAAGTCAAAAGAAAAATTGAAAATGGCGGGAAATATTTGGGGAAATGGTTTTTATGACAAAAAAGTGAAGCCATTTTTGAAAAAAAGTGAAATTGAAGATATTGGATTTTTAGATAGAAAAAAACTCTCTTCATTTCTAGGCAGAGCAAAAGCGCTTTTATTTCCAATTAATTGGGAAGAACCCTTTGGTCTTGTAATGATTGAAGCAATGGCATGCGGAACTCCAGTTATTGCCTTTAACCGAGGTTCGGTCTCCGAAGTTATAAAACATGGTAAAACCGGATTTGTAGTTGAAAATGAAAGTGAAATGATTGAAGCTATAAAAAATATTGATAAAATTAATCGTGAAGATTGCCGAAAGCATGTTGAAGAAAATTTCACCATTAAAACGATGGTTGGTGGATATGAGGAGGTTTATCGAAAAGTATTGAGTAGCTAGTATTAAGTATTAAGCAAGGAATAATTATTTTGAATTATATAATAACGCACTTGTCATTTATATTTTGTGCTATATATTTAAAACAATTAAAATATTTTTCCTTAAAAATATAATTTTATGCTATAATATAAATATATAAGATAATTTTTGATTATGAACAAAAAAATTAAAATTGAAGTTTCAGCAAGGCATATTCATTTTAAAAAAGAAGATTTTGAGCAATTATTTGGCGAAGGCGTGGAACTTACGGTTAAGAAAGAACTTTCTCAGCCGGGAATGTTCGCGGCGAATGAAGTTGTTAAAATTAAGGATGAATATTTTGAAATTGAAAAAATACGTATTGTTGGTCCGTTTCGTTCATATACTCAAATTGAAATTTCAGAAACTGAAGCTAGAAATTTCAGGATAAATCCGCCAATTCGAAGATCAGGTGACATAAAAAATAGTCCAGGAATGACAATTATTGGACCAAAAGGCCAAATGAATATTAAAGAGGGAGTGATTATTGCAAAACGTCACGTTCATATGACTACAGATGAAGCTGAAGAAATTAAAGTAAAAGACGGGGATTTGTTAAAAATAAAAACTGAAGGAGAAAGAAGTCTTATTTTTGATAACGTTGTAGCACGAGTTGATGAAACTTATGCATGGGGAATGCACATTGATACTGACGAAGGAAATGCGGCTGGAATTTTTGGAAATGAGAATGGAGAAATAATAGAAAATTGAAAGTTCAAAAATCAAAATTTAAAATGACAATGTAAAATTTATAATTTCAGAAATATGAATTTAAGGTCAACAAAAAAGAAATAAATTTAATATAATTGTTTAATATGAAAAAATCATCACAAATCCTAGTTCTCAATTCTGGAAGTACTTCGCTTAAGTACAAGCTTTTTGATTTTGATTTAAAAGAAATTAAAAATGGGTTTGTTGAGGAAATTGGGAATGGAAAAATCAAAAATCATACACAGGCATTGCAGAGAGTATTAGAAAAAATAGGAAATACAGAAAACATAAAATATGTAGGTCATAGAATTGTTCATGGTGGAAACAGATTTTATAATCCCATGATAATTAGTAAAAAAGAACTAAAAGAAATTGAAAAGATAAATCATCTTGCTCCGCTTCATAATCCTGCAAATCTTGAAGGAATAAAAGCCTCAATGAATTTAATTAAGAAAGCAAAAAACATTGCTGTTTTTGATACGTCTTTTTACAAGGATCTTCCAGAACGCGCTTATTTATATGCAATACCAATGGAGTTTTATAATAAATATGGGATAAGGAGATATGGTTTTCATGGAACATCACATAAATATGTAATGCTTGAAACAGCAAAGAAACTTGGAAAACCTGTAAATAAGTTAAATCTAATAACCTGTCATTTAGGTGGAGGAGCAAGTATAACAGCTATCAAAAATGGAAAAGCTGTTGATACTTCTATGGGCTTTACTCCAATGGAAGGTCTTCCAATGGAAACAAGGTGTGGAGATATTGATCCTGGAATTATATTAGAGTTTTTAAGGAACAAGGATATTAAATTAAAGAATAATAAAAAGAATAGAATTGACGCTGTTGATTATTTATTAAACAAGCAAAGCGGACTCTCTGGCTTAGCTGGACAAAAAGCAAATAACATTTATGAAATATCACACAGGGCAGGCTTAGGAGATAAAAAAATGATGGATATCTTAAAATTATACGCGTATAAAATTAAGAAATATATTGGAGCATATAAAGCCGTGCTTGGAGATGTTGACGCAATAGTTTTTACGGGAACAGTAGGATTTAAAAATAAGAGAATAAGAAGACTTGTTTTGTCTGATTTTAAAGATGTAAAAACAATAAAAAAATTAATAATTATGACAAATGAAGAGCTTATGATTGCAAAAGAAATTGTTCAATTAATAAAAATTAAATGAAAACCATGGAAATACCAAAAGAAAAAATAAAGGATGATATAGAAAAATATATAGATCCTTTCCATATTGATACAAAAAGACAAGAGAAGGTTTATGATGAAATTAAAGAGAATTCAAAAGGGGATTTTGACTTTTTTGTTCTGACAATTTTTTCCGGAATCATTATTACATTAGGATTGGTAGTTAATTCTTCCGCGGTTGTTATTGGAGGAATGCTTTTAACTCCTTTAGTTTGGCCGATGTTGTCTTTATCTATGGCTATTGTAAAGGGAAGATCAAGGCTTATTCAGGATTCCGTTTTTACTTTACTGCGAAGCACGGCAATAATTTTTGTTGTTGCTCTTTTTTTGGGATTTATGTCTCCTGATTATGCTTTACAAGGGAGCGAATTTTTGTCTCGCACTTCTCCGACAATTTTTGAACTGTTTATTGCGTTGGCTGCCGGATTTGTCGGAGCGTTTGTGATTACTTATCCTAAAATAGGAGCTGCAATTGCGGGCGTTGTTATTGCGGCCGCGATAGTTCCTCCTATAGCTGTTATGGGCATATCAATTTCTCACGGAAATTTAATAATGGCGGGCGGAGCTTTTGTTCTTTTTATGTCTAATTTAATAGCAGTTACTTTCTCGTCATCGCTTTTGTTTTTAGTTGCCAGATTTAAGGGCCCATCATCTGAAAAAGGACAGGAACAAAGAAAAAGCAATATTCGGTGGACTTTGGTTCTTTTGTTTGTAATGGCAATTCCATTGTTTTTAATTACGAGTAAAGCTGTAAAAGAAAGCAATCAACAAGATGTTGCTATGGCAATTGTTGTGGCCATAATTCCAAATTCAACCGTAATGGACATTGAAATTATTGATAAAAATGAAATATCAACTATTAATATAACTATTCAATACTCCAGAGATTTGACGGAAAAACAAATTAATGAATTGAAAGAAGTTTTATCTAAAAAAATGAACAAAATCGTGGTTCCCAGAATAACTATTGTTCCGATAATTAAGACTTGGGAAGATGCTAGTTAATAAAGTTGTGGAAAGGATAAATAAAAGCTATAATGCAAAAAGATATTTAGAAAAAAACTAGCAGAATTTCTAATTTCTATTAAATTTTCAATAACTTAATTTTCAAATAATTGCTTGTCATTCTGAACTTGTTTAAAAATTAAGAATGAAAGAATTAAAAATTTAATTAAAATTAAAAATTAAAAATTAGAAATTATTAAAAATAAATATTATGGAAAATATCTATCAAATTAGGATTCATTCGCGCGGGGGGCAGGGGGCAAAAACTGCAGCGCAGATAATTGCTGAAGCTTCGATTGAAGAAGGAGAGTTCGCGCAAGCTTTTTCGGAATATGGCCCTGAAAGATCTGGAGCGCCAATGAAAACATTTTTGAGAATCAGTAAAAAGCCAATTATGCTTCATAGCGACATTCGAACGCCTGATATGGTTGTTGTTTTAGACCCATCTTTACTTTTGAATGTTGATGCGACAGAAGGACTTGCTGATGGAGGCATTGTTTTGATTAATACTTGTGATAGTGTTGAAAGTTTAAAAAAGAGACTAAGTAAGAAAAATTGTAAAATTTATACAATTGACGCCAAAAGGATTGCAATGAGAATTATCGGAAGAAATTTGCCAAATACGGTAATTATGGGAGCAATTATAAAATTGGTTTCTTTAATTCCATATGAACATGCCATTGAAGAAACAGAAGAGATATTTGAAAAAAAGCATTTAGCGCAGAACTTAGTGAAGAAAAATGTTGAGGCGCTGAAGGAGGGATATAATGCAATTTCAAATATCAAATAATTTTTTTGTTTATATATTAAAATGTTAATATGTTTATATGATTAAACTAAAAACTGCAAAGCAAATTCCAATCGGTGGAAAAATAATTGAAGCAGGGAATTCAAAAGAATTTAAAACTGGAAGCTGGAAGGCAAAAATGCCAGTTCGTGATAAAAAAATATGCATTAATTGTATGCGTTGTGCTGTTTTTTGTCCTGATATGTCAATTGCTGTAAAAAAGATAAAAGTTGATGGTAAAGAAAAAGTGGAAGTATGCGATGCTAATATGGATTATTGCAAAGGATGCGGAATATGCGATGTTGAATGTCCAGTAAAAGCAATTAGAATGGAAAATGTGTGCTAGCTTTAAATATAGAATTTAGAATTTAGAATAATAAGTGTTACTTGACCGATTTTTGGCAGATTTATTATTCAATATTCATTATTCCAAATTCTAAATTCAAATACCATGATTCCATATTTTACCTTTCAAGAAATAAATTTAGGCATAATAACAATTCAAGTTTGGGGGCTTATGGCTTTTCTTGGATTCTTAGTTGCCTTGTTTTTTTCTATAAAAGAAGGAAAAAGAAAGGGGATAGGTGAAGAAAGCATTTGGGATATAATGATTATTTCTTTGATCGGAGCTATTACTGGTTCAAGAATTTTTTATG
>DAOWDS010000007.1 GCA_030638895.1 Candidatus Moraniibacteriota bacterium
CTTTTTTAATTTCTTAATATTTTCTTGCGTAGAAAGTAATTTGTAGCTGTTATACTCTTTCGCTTTTAGAATTCCGATTTTGCAGATTTTAAAAAGATTACTTTTTAATTTAGAATCAAACAAAATTTTACATAAAGCCACGGAGCATTATACGAAATTATTTTAGCAAAGGAGTATATATACGGAAATAATAATAATATAATTTGCGTTGGATAATTACGGGATAATTGCATTATTTGACAACTGAACAATTCTAATATAAATTTAATCTTGTAGATAATAAATAAAAAAATATGGAAGCTCTTATACTTGGCGCAATAACAGGAATAATACTTGGCAGTATTGTAGGAATAATTCAAGCGTTTAAACTAAAAGTTATTTTAACAGTTTTCTTCGTTCTCGTTCTGCTTTTTCTGTTATTCTTTTAGCTTTTTTAAATGGTCTGCTGAATAATCTTAAACCTTTTTCAGCTATATTTATAGCCTTATAAGCTTTTAACTTTCTAATTTCTTTTTATGTCAAGCAAGCGTAAAATTTTATTAAATTTCATATTGATAATACTTTTGGCGGCAACAGCGGCATATATTGTTTATCCAAAGAATCAGGGAATACAAATTCAGGATTATGGAATAAACTATTATAATGAATTAAAATTTCATTTAGGCCTTGATTTGCAAGGCGGTACTCATCTTGTTTATCAATCAGACTTGTCCCAAATTGAAGAAAACGAAAAATCAACAGCTCTTGAGGGAGTGCGTGATGTTATTGAAAGGAGAGTTAATGCCTTTGGAGTTTCCGAGCCGATTGTCCAGACCACTCAAAAAGATCGTATTATAGTTGAATTAGCAGGAGTAAAAGATGTAAACCAAGCCATTAAAATGATTGGAGAAACTCCTCTTTTGGAATTCAAGGAAGAAATGACAGAAGAGGAAAAAAATAGTTTAAGGGAACAATTCAAAGATTCAAACATTCCGGAAGAATATTTAACGCAGTTTTTTTATAAAGGAACAGATCTTGGAGGAAAGCAGCTAGATAGGGCTGATGTTATTTTCAATCCCAACACCTATGAACCCGAAGTTCAGCTTCAGTTTAATGGCGAAGGCAAAAAATTGTTTGGTGAAATGACAAAAAGAAATGTTGGTAAAAAAGTCGCGATATATTTAGATGGAATGCCAATTAGTATTCCGGTTGTAAATGAACCGATAACTGACGGAAAGGCTGTTATTTCTGGAAATTTTGCAATAGACGAGGCTAAAACTTTAGTCCAGCGCCTAAATGCCGGCGCCTTGCCTGTTCCTATAAAACTAATAAGCCAGCAGACTGTTGATGCGAGCTTGGGAAAAGATTCAATTGAAAAAAGCATAATTGCCGCATTTGTAGGATTTGTATTACTAAGCTTGTTTATGATTATTTATTATAGAATACAAGGAATATTAGCTGTTGTTGCTTTGGTTGTTTATGCTTTGCTGGTTTTATCTATGTTTAAACTTATTTCCATTACGCTTACTTTATCCGGCATAGCAGGTTTTATATTATCAATAGGCATGGCAGTTGACGCCAACGTTCTTATTTTTGAAAGAATAAAAGAAGAAATCAGAAAAGGAAAACCTGTAGTAATTGCCATTGAAGAAGGATTTGCTAGAGCGTGGAGTTCAATTTTTGATTCTAATGTTTCAACAATTATAACCTGTATAATTCTTGCTTATTTTGGCACAAGTATAATTGAAGGATTTGCTATCACTTTGGGAATTGGAGTTATCCTTAGTATGTTTTCCGCAATGTTTATAACAAAAACTCTTCTAAAAGTTATAGCAATGACGAGATTGAGAAAAAGCCTATGGCTTTTTGGAGTGAAATCATCTAAGCATATAAATATTTAAACAAATGATTAAAATTGTTCAACGAAGAAAAATTTGGTTTAGCTTTTCTTTAGTTTTAATTTCTGCAAGTGTCGCAGCTCTTTTGATGTTTGGAATTAAATTGGGAATTGATTTTACGGGCGGAACCTTAATGGAGTTTAGTTTTAAAGAAGAAATTTTGAGCAACGAGGAAATAAAAGAATCATTAAAAGAATTGGATTTAGGCGAAATTAGCGTGCAATTTTCTGGAGAAAAGAATGTTTTAATAAGACTTAAAGACGTAAATGAAGACACTCATCAAAAAATAATTGAAATTTTAGGAACTAAAGCTGGAGAAAAAAATATTGATAAATCTGATAATGACAAGCTAAAAGAAAATAACGAAAAGATAAAAATTTTAGACTGGGAAGCAGAAGAAACTGATGGCGAGGCTGTTGTTCCAGGCGAAAATGTTGTGATTGAAAATAACGAAGGGTTGATAGAGAATGCTAATATTGAATCAAATAATGAAAATATAAAAGTTGATAAAATTGTGTCTGGAACTGGAAAAGAAAATATTGAAGAAAAAAGGTTTGATTCAATTGGTCCCGTGATTGGAAATGAATTAAAGTCAACTGCAGTAATTGCAATTATCATAGCCTTAATCGCAATTATTCTTTATATAGGATGGGCATTTAGAAAAGTTTCGCGTCCAGTTTCAAGCTTTAAATATGGGATTATTGCGACAATTACACTTTTCCATGATATTATAATAACATTGGGAATATTTTCTGTTTTGGGTTATTTATATAATGTTGAAGTCGGTATTCCTTTTGTGGCCGCGCTCCTTGCTATTTTGGGCTATTCTGTAAATGATACAATCGTTGTTTTTGACAGAACTCGTGAAAATCTGATAAAATCTGGTGCTGATGATTTTGAAAAGGTTGTTAATAAAAGTGTAAACGAAACTCTAATAAGATCGTTAAATACATCGTTTACTACGCTTCTGGTTCTTGTCACTCTTTATTTATTCGGCGGAACAACCATAAAGTATTTTATCGTTGCTCTTATGGTTGGAATTTCAGCTGGAACTTATTCGTCTATATTTATTGCCAGTCCGCTTCTTGTAACTTGGCAAAAGTGGAGCCTGAAAAGGCAAAAATAAAATATTTATTTTATTATTTACGAATTTGAAGTGTCAAGCATAATAAAAATGAATTAAAAATATAAAACAGTATGACATTAGGTAATGTCGTACTGTTTTTTTTGTTGCTTTTTATTCGTTGGTTTCAGTCTTCCTCTCAAGGCGGACGGGTCTGACTTGAGCCTTTTGTCAAGCTTTTCCAAGCAATGCTGATGCACAATTATAGCTATAGCCTCTTTTAGTGCGGTCGCACTAAAAGAGGCTATAGCTATTTTCTGTTTTTTTGGTTAAATATGAATAAAAAAGATGTCAAAAAATGGTTTAAAAGACAAAAAGTGTTGCTAAAATAGTCTATTTGTAAGGTTAGTTTAAACTTAACTAATTTTGTAAACCAATTTACAATTATGATTGTTTTATCAAAAAAACATTGTCCAAGATGTAAAAAGAATAGTACTAAGAAATTTTGTCAGTTGGCTATTTTATTTGATATGATATTCTATCAATAGAAAATGAACAACAATTTCGCAACCCATACTTTAATAGGTGGATTATAGGGATAGCAGAATATTAAAGTCAAGGCGCAGCATTGCCGCGTCTTTACAAGATGCTTCTAATATGTTTCACAAAAAATATTGTTTTATAAGCCATAATGTCTTTTTCATTTTTTTTTAACACATCAAATCTTCTAATATTCATCGGAGTCCTGCCATTCTCAAGAATGAAATGATCTATTGCGCTTTTTTGAGATAAAACGTAGTCATTTGTAATGTTGCGTTTGTGAGTAGAATGTAGGATTGATGGTTTGACATATCTTACTAAATATGATATACTAATTATGTTTAAAAAGCTTCAATATTAGTAATTTTTAGTTTAACAATATAATGAAAGACAATAAAAAATTTAATATAATTAATCGCAAAACAGACATAAAAGAGCTTGTTTTAAATATGATTCAAGAACTTCCAGAAAGACAAAAAAATATTATTATCAAAAGATTTAATATTGATCAAAATGGCATAAACACTCTTGATAAAATTGGCAAAGAGTATGGAATAACCAGAGAAAGAGTAAGACAGATTGAACTAGAGGCCATTAAGAAACTTAAATATATAGGCGAAAAACATAATATTACTTTGATTCTCAATAATATAAAAAAAGCCATTAAAGATTGCGGTGGTCTTATGAGTGAGGAAGAAATAATTAAGTATTTGTTTAAAGACAAAAGTCGTGATAATATTAATAAGAGGGTTTCTTTGCTGGTTTTGTCATTAGATGATAAAATTAAAATAGCCAAAGAAACAAAAGAGTATAAGAAAATATATTTTTATAAAAAAGAAAATTTTACAAAGTTCAAAGATATCATAGGCATGTTAGAAAAATATTTAATAGCAAATAAAAAGAATCTGAGCCTTGAAAAAATATTAAACTTATTAAAAGACAAAAAGTTTTCTTATCTTTCCAAAGAATTTGTAAAGTTTTATCTTACATCTAACAAGATTATTTTACAAAGTGTTGTAGGAGAATGGGGACACCAAAAATGGCCCCATATTAATCCAAAAAACGCTAGAGATAAGGCATACCTAACTTTGAAAAAAAACAAGAGAGCTCTTCATTTTATAGAAATTACTGATGGAATAAATCAAATTTGGAAAAACGAGAAAAAAGCTAACAATCAAACTGTTCATAATGAACTGATAAAGGATAAAAGATTTGTTCTTATAGGCAGAGGAATTTATGCTCTTGCTGAGTGGGGGTACAGACCGGGAACTGTATCAGATATTTTATTGGAGATATTTAACAAAGATAGAAAAGCAATGGACCAAAATGAGATAGTTAAAAAAGTTTTGAAAAAAAGAAATGTGAAAAAAAATACGATTATTCTTAATCTTCAAAACAAAAAATATTTTGAAAAATTAGCAAATAAGATTTATAGGCTTAAATAAATAAAAATTTATGTTATTTTATGTTAACATTTTCTTTTATAATAGCAGAATCGCTTAAAGAAGCTTTTATTTTTTATCGTGATTGGTGGTGGTTTTTTACGCCGCTGGTTTTGTGGCCTATTTTTGAACTTGCGTGGATTAGCTATGTTCAGGAAAAATATATAAGAAATATAAAATGGAAATTACTGGAAATAAAAATTCCCGCAGAAATAGAAAAAAGACCAAAAACGATGGAAGAATTTTTTTCAGCTATTTATAGTTCTTTTGATGTTGTAATTGACACTTTGTATGATGTTTATTTGAAGGGATATATAGATATATGGTTTAGTTTGGAAATTGTAAGCATAGAAGGCGATATTCATTTTTATATCAAAACGCCGGTTAAATCCTCGGAGATGATAGAATCTCAAATATACGCCCAATATCCAGAAGCTGAAATAAAAGAAGTTGAAGACTATGTGTCTGACGTCCCTGATGACATCCCAAGCAAAGACTACGAATTGTGGGGAACTGATATGAAATTAAGCAAAGTAGACGCTTATCCGCTGAGAACTTACAAAGAATTTGAAGATCAAGCTTCTGGAGAGTTTATTGATCCGATTTCAAATATTGTTGAAGGAGTTAGTAAATTAGAAAAGGGAGAACAAGCCTGGATTCAAATTCTTATTAGAGCTATTAATGATGATTGGAAAAAAGAAGCTGATGATTTGGTACTCAAACTTATTGGAAGAAAAAACCCGAAAGACAAGAGTGGAGAGGGGTTCTTGTCGCTTATTATAAACGAAATAGTTGACTTTGGAAGATATATTGTCTTTAGTTTTTTTTCTCCGCAAAGTCTTATTCAAAAAGAAGATATAAAAGAGAAAAATGAATCTCTGAGCATGATGTTGCATCTTTCTCCAGGAGAAAAAGATATAGTTACTGCTATAGAAAACAGTACGAGAAGGCCGGGATTTGAAACAGACATTCGTTGGATTTATTTAGCAAAGAGAGGTGTTTTTGATAAAACGAAAGGGAATGCCATATTATTTTCCTATTTCTCCCAATTTGGATCTCAAGATTTAAATAGTTTAATTCCTGACGGTCAAACCAAAACTAGCGCTTATTATTTTCTTACTGAATATAGAAAGGCATTAAAAAAAAGAAAAATTCTCAGAAGATATAAAAAAAGAGAATTTGACCAAAGAAGTTATGTTTTAAATACGGAAGAATTGGCAACAATTTTTCATTTTCCTACTATTGAAGTTAAAGCTCCTCTGGCTCCCAGGGTTGAGGCTAAAAGAGGCAAGCCGCCGACAAAATTACCAATATGAGTATATAGTATTTAGTATATAGCTAAAATACTAAATACTAAATACTTAATACTAAATACTAATGTTATGGAAACTGACATAACCTATTTTGCAAAAACTAACTTTAGGGGAAAAGAACATGTTTTTGGCGTGAAAAAAGATGATCGCGGAAGACATACTTATGTAATCGGAAAAACTGGAATGGGAAAAACAAATCTTTTAGAGACTATGATAATTACTGATATTAAATCGGGAAATGGAATTGCTGTTGTTGATCCTCATGGGGATTTGGCTGAAAAAATATTAAATTTTGTTCCTGCGTCAAGAATTAATGATGTTGTTTATTTTAATCCGGCAGACGTGGATTATCCGATTGCTTTCAATGTTATGGAGCATGTTGATCCAAAATATAGGCATTTGGTTGCTTCTGGTCTTATTGGAGTATTTAAAAAAATATGGGCTGATTCGTGGGGACCGCGATTAGAATATTTACTTAGAAATGTGATTTTAGCTCTTTTGGAGTATCCTGAAAGCACTCTTTTAGGAGTGCCGAGAATGTTTATTGATAAAGATTATAGAAAAAAAGTAGTAAATAAAGTTTCTGATCCAGTTGTAAAAGCTTTTTGGCTTAATGAATTTACAAAATACTCAAGCCAATTTACTGTTGATGCTATTTCTCCAATTCAAAATAAAGTTGGACAATTTCTTTCTAGCTCTCTTGTTAGAAATATAATCTCCCAAACTCATTCCACTATTGATATGGGAGAAATAATGGACAACAAAAAGATACTCATTATAAATCTTGCTAAAGGAAAGGTTGGTGAAGATTATAGCGCTCTTTTGGGCGCAATGCTTATTACCAAAATCCAATTAGCTGCTATGGGCAGGGCTGATGTTCCGGAAGAAAAAAGAAAAGATTTTTATCTTTATGTTGATGAGTTTCAGAATTTTGCCACAGAGTCATTTGCTGGAATTCTTTCTGAAGCAAGAAAATATAAATTAAATTTAATTGTTGCCCATCAGTATATCGGACAGCTTGAAGAGGAGGTTCGTGATGCTATATTTGGGAACGTGGGAACTCTTATTGCCTTTAGGGTTGGAGCTGCGGATGCGGAATTTTTGGAAAAAGAATTTGAACCTGTATTTATGATGAACGATTTAGTTAATCTTGCAAAGTATGATATATACTTAAAATTAATGATAGACGGAGTTACTGGTGATGCTTTTAGCGCGACAACCTTATCCCCGTCTAAAGTGTCGGAACAGAGCAACACAGAAAAAATCATCAGAGTTTCGAGGGAAAGGTATGCGAATAAAAGAGAAGTTGTGGAAGAAAAAATTTCAAGATGGTCTGGAATGAACGCGGAAAAAAAAGATAATGCTGAAAATAATTCTGAAAATTTAGAAAAAAGAAAAGAAAATAAAAGAGAAAATTTGCCAGATAAGGAAATGTGGGATGCTATATGCGCGATTTGTAATGCTAAAATTAAAGTGCCGTTTCAACCTGACCCAAAGAGGGAAACATATTGCAAGGATTGTCTTGTTGCAGTCAGAAGACAATCATCCGAGTTGCCAAAAAGTGATGAAAGTGAAAATAATCAAAAAAAAATTAATGATAATATTGAAGTTAAAAAGAACGAAGAAAATGCAAAAGATGTTTTTAATAAGGAAGTTAAAAAAGATGTTGTAAGTTCCGTTAATTTAATTAATAATTCTTCAGAAAATAAAGACAGAGCAACTGAAAAAAGTTTTGATAAAAATCTTATTAAAGAAAACATAGGAATTAAATCCAATGAAGATTTGAAAAACAATATAATGAAACAAAATCAAAATGTAAAAATTAAAGAGGGAGAAGTTATAAAATTTTAAAATGAACAAACTTTTTTGTTGATATGCGCATTGCTTTTTAAAAAACTGAAGCGTTTTTAAAAAATAAAATTATCGCAGTGATTTTGCCAGATAATGGAGAAAAATATCTAAGCGCCGGTTTGCTTGAAAAAATTAATGCCTGTGGATAACTTTTTTGACAAAATTTTTTAATGTATTACAATACAATTAAGTTTTAAGTTACTCAAAACTATTATGAAAAATAATCAGATTATTCTAAAAAGAAACTCAATTAAAAATATACTAGAAACATCGGGTTATTTTGCTTGTTTTCGCATTTTCAAGGGTCATCTTTCAAAAGTTTACGAAGAATAATATAAATTTTTATAGATATTGTAAAATGATGGAAAATGGCCCAATTAAAAGGGCTTTTTATTAAGATAATAAAGAGCGTTGAAGTCAAAAATAAAAAGCAGTTGAACTTTAAAATTTTTTTTGATAAGCTGGTTTGTTTATAAAGTTTGTAAATAATCTGGCTTATCAAAAGCTATAGAATGTAAACTAAGGAAGGAGGAAACACTGATGAGTTATGATGATATTGTACCTGACAATGATTTGGCAGCTGGTGATATTTCGCGTAGCGATTATTTTTTGGACGTTAAAGATCCAAAGAAAAGGCTCAGAGTAATCTGTGAGTTGATCAAGTTTTTTGATAGAGACGTTAGGGCTGCGCAAAAAGGTTCAGAAAATAAATTAGTGCTCTCGCAAGGATCTTTGGAAAATCTAGAAAGCAAACTTGAAAACTTTGAAGAAGCTCTTAAAGAGCAAGGACCTGTTTCGGATGCTATAACAGATCAATTAAAAAAAGCAGAAGAAAAGCTTGATTATATCAGGAAGAATACAAAACTAGTTCCAGATGACTGTTACATAGCACTTGCAACATGTAGCGGGGAAAAGAAAATGGTCGTTCAGAAGACCCTTGATGATTGGAGCGAGTCCAACACAGATGTAGACGAAGAAGCAAAAAAGAAAGCCATTGTTCAGCGTGTTATTGACAAGGATTGGCCCAATGGCTAAAAAGTAAAAAAAGTTCTGAAGGATAGGAGTAATCCGACCTTCAGTTTTTATTTGCATTTTTTTGATTTTTATTATATATTTATATTATAGTTTATTATTTTTATTATAAATAATACAGTATTAATTTGTAAAAATATATAGTATATTTTAGTGTTTTGACCTATTAATTAAACAGTTTTCTTTTTAACTGCTAATTTATAGTTGTAAAATTACTAGGATATCTAGAAAAGGAGTATTTATTTTATGGATATTCAATTAACTGACAAAAATTTTCAACATGAAATCAAAGATTTTAAAGGAATTGTTCTGGTTGATTTTTGGGCTCCATGGTGCGGTCCATGCCAAATAATGGGACCAATAATAGAAGAGCTTTCAGATGAATTTGAAGGAAAAATAAAAATTGCGAAATTAAATGTTGACGAAAATCCAAACATTGCTAGCGAATATGAAATTTTAAGCATTCCCGCATTGAAAGTTTTTAAAGATGGAGAGATTATTGAAGAGTTAACAGGACTTCAGCCAAAAGAGATTTTAGTGGAAAAAATAAATAATTTGATAAAAAATAACTAATAGAAAATATGGCAAAAAAAATAGAAGTAGATCAGGAATTATGTATTGGATGCGGGGCATGCGCAAATTTATGTCCTGATACATTTGAGTTGCAAAATGACGGCAAATCAATAGTAAGCAATAAAGACGGGTGTAAAGGTTGTGATTGCGAAGCCGTTTCTAATAGTTGTCCCGTTGGAGCAATAAAAATAGAAGAATAATTGTTGCATTGTCAAATTGTTGCGCGATAAGCAATAATGTGACAGATAAAGCAATTTAGCAATTTAGCCATATAACAATATAATTAATATGTACGATTTAATAATTTTAGGCTCTGGTCCCGCCGGACTTACTGCTTCAATTTATGCTTCAAGATATAAAATTAAGCATATCATAATTGGAAGTGTTTTTGACGGATCTCTTTCTAAGGCTCATAAAATTGAAAATTGGCCTGGAGAAAAATCAATAAAAGGGTCTGAATTAATTATAAAATTTTATAAGCATGCTCAGAGCTTTGGAATGGAAGTTAAACAGGAAGAAATTGTGGAAATTAATCAAGACAACGGGATGTTTATTGTAAAAACAAATATAAATAAAACTTATAAAGCAAAAACAATTTTAATTGCTTTTGGAACTAAACATATAAAACTGAATATTTCCAATGAAGATAAGTTTTTAGGAAAAGGGGTGAGTTATTGCGCCGTATGTGATGGCGCGTTTTTTAAAAATAAAATAGTTGTTGTAGTTGGAGGCAGTAATTCAGCGGCAATGGCAGCAGAAATGCTCAGTGAATATGCGGAAAAAGTGTATATAATTTATAGAAAAGAGCCGATGAGATGCGAGCCAATTATTTTAGAGAGATTAGAAAAAAATGCTAAAATAAAAATTATTTATAATACAAATGTAATAAAAGTATCAGGCGATAAAAAAGTTGAATTGATTGAAATTGATAAAAACTATAATGATGATCATAAAATAAAACTAGACGGTTTGTTTGTTGAAATTGGTTCAGTTCCTTCCGTGGCATTAGCAAAAGAGATAGGGGTTAAAATAGATAAAAAGAATTGTATTATAATAAATCGAAACGGAGAGACTAATATAAAAGGAGTTTATGCGGCAGGTGACATTACAAATGGATCAAATGGACTTCGTCAGATTGTAAACGCTGTTTCAGAAGGATCAATCGCGGCAACTAGCATTTATAAGCATTTAAAAGAAAAGTAATTTTAATTTTATGTCAAATCC
>DAOWDS010000028.1 GCA_030638895.1 Candidatus Moraniibacteriota bacterium
AATTTAAGGTAAATAAAAACTTTTTCCGAATTTTACAAAACTCGGCGATAATAATTTTCATACGTAAAATCTTGCATTATATTTTATTTCGTGCTAATATTTATATTGTTTAAAATAATTCAAAAAATATGGACAATCTTTCTAAGCTTGAGAGCAAAAGCATTTATATCATCAGAGAAGCATATAATCAACATAAAAATGTAGCATTGCTTTGGTCAATTGGCAAAGATTCTACAACGCTTCTTTGGATGATTCGAAAAGCTTTTTTTGGTAAAATACCTTTTCCCGTTATGCATCTTGATACTGGATATAAATTTAAGGAAATATATGAATTTAGAGATAAATACGCAAAAAAATGGGGACTTGACTTAATTGTTGAAAAAAATCAGGAAGCGTTTAACAATAAAAATATAGGACCTAAAATTGACAGATTAGAATGTTGCACTGAACTTAAAACAAATAATCTGAAAAATGCTATTGAAAAATATAAATTCAAGGCTTTGTATCTTGCCATCAGAAGAGATGAACATGGAATAAGAGCGAAAGAGAGAGTGGTCAGCCCAAGAGATAAAGATTTTATATGGGATTATAAAAATCAACCGCCAGAAATATGGGATCAATATAAAACCGAGACAAAAGAAAAGGAACATTTAAGAATCCATCCTTTGTTAGATTGGACAGAATTAGATGTTTGGCAATATGTAAGAAAAGAAAATATTCCTATTGTTTCCTTATATCTTTCCAAAAATGGCAAACGATATAGAAGCATAGGATGCGAAACTTGCTGCAATCCAATAGATTCAAATGCTTGCAATTTAAACGATATTATTGAGGAATTAAAAACAACAAAAGTTTCCGAGAGAAGCGGCAGAGCGCAAGATAAAGAATCGGACTATATGATGCAAAAACTAAGAAGCTTGGGCTATATGTAATTTTTTAAAAAGTAATTGATTAAATAATAATTATTGTAATGGAAATTATTGTCTTGCTTATAGTAGGAGCTTTTATTTGCGGATTTATAGATTCTTCATTGGGAATGATGTACGGAACTATTCTTTCTCCAGCTCTTATTATTTCCGGGTTTGATCCTATTGTCGTCGTGCCGGCAATTTTATTTTCCCAAGCAATTGGAGGATCAGTTGCAGGCGCGTTTCATCATAAACTTAAAAATGCGGATTTTTCACTTAAAAGCAAAAATCCCAAGACAATAATAAAGAAAATAAAGAAATTAGGATGGCTTGAATCTTTTAAAAAAGGAACAACGAAAGATTTTAAAATTGTAAGTGCTGTGTCCATATTCGGAATTGTTGCAACCATTTTTTCGGTGTTAATAGCAGTCAATCTTTCTAAAGATTTTTTAAAAATATATATTGGAATACTGGTTATTTTTATGGGCGTCATTCTTCTTTTAAAACCTGCTTTTAAATTCTCATGGGGGAAAATAGGAATAATTTCTATCATAAGCGCTTTTAATAAAGGATTGTCTGGAGGAGGGTTTGGTCCAGTAATAACTAGCGGGCAGATTATAGCAGGAAGAAGCGCGAAAAGTTCTATAGGAGCTACGGCTTTTGCGAAAGTTCCAATATGTATAATCGGCTTTTTGGCATATATGATTACAAGAGGCATTTCTGACTGGAATCTTGTGTTTTCTTTAAGCATTGGCGCGGCGTTAGCTGCTCCTTTCGGTTCAAAACTTACTGCGTCATTTAAATCAGAACAAAAAATAAAATTTTCTTTAGGAATTTTATCCATAATCGCGGGAACTTGGATATTAATTAAAACAGGGCTAATATGAGCAAAGATATTTTAAAACTTGTAATTGTCGGGCATGTGGACCATGGCAAATCTACTTTGATTGGCAGGCTGCTTTTTGATACAAATTCATTGCCGCCTGATAGAATAAAAGATATAAAAAAATCGTCAAAAGAACTAGGTAAAAAAACTGAGTTTGCTTTTTTAATGGATCATTTTCAAGAAGAGAGAGAACAGGGAATAACCATAGACACTTCTCAGACATTCTTTAAAACATTAAAAAGAGAATACGTCATTATAGACGCGCCAGGACATGTTGAGTTTGTTAAAAATATGATTACAGGAGCATCTCAGGCAGAAGCGGCAATTCTAATAATAGATTTAGCGGAGGGCATAAAAGAACAAACGAAACGCCATGCTTATCTGCTATCATTTCTTGGATTAAAACAAATAATTGTGGTTTTTAATAAAATGGACTTAGTTGGGTATAAAAAAGATATTTTTGACAAAACAAAACAAGAAACAGAAAATTTGTTTAACAGGCTTGGCGTCAAAGGAAGTTATTTTATACCTATTTCCGCGTCAAATGGAGACAATATCGCAAAAAAATCAAAAAATATAAGCTGGTATAGCGGCCCGACTGTTTTAGAAAGTCTTGATTTGCTAAAAAAGAAAGTTGATTTAAAAAACAGATTTTTAATTATGACCATTCAAGGCATTCATAAAATAAACAAAAAAAGGATCCTTATGGGAAAGGTTGAAAAAGGAGAATTAATCAGCGGCCAAGAGATAAAGATTTTGCCTGAAGGCAAAATAACAAAAATAAAATCCATAGAAAGCCTTAATGGAAAAATTAGAAAAGTAATCGCGGGAGATAGCGCTGGCATTACTATAGAAGATCCGCTTGTTATAGAACGAGGAAATATTATTTGCGAACCCTCGGAAAAATTAGTCGTAACAGATAGATTTAAAGCAAATATTTTTTGGATGAGCAGGGAAGCTGTCAGAAAAAATGAAAGTATAATATTCAGATGTTCTACCCAAGAAACAATAGCTGAAATTGAAAAAATTGAAAAAAAATTAAACTCTTCTTCTTTTGAAATAATTAAACAAGATTTGGACAATTTGCAAGAGCTGGAAGTGGGAGAAGTGATTATAAAAACAAAAAATCCCGTGATCTTAAAAAATTTTAGCGAGATTGAAGAGCTTGGCAGATTCGTTTTGGTTAAAGGCGGCAATATCTGCGCCGGAGGCATTGTTACAAAAGAAAAAATTTAAAATAATTCGTCTATATTAAAAATTTTTATAAAAATATGGACAAAAAAAATAAACGACCAAACATTATTTTAATTACAGCTGATTCTCTAAGGCCTGATTTTTTAGGCTGTTACAATCCTGAAAAAAAGCTATCAAAAAACATTGATAAGCTTGCTAGTCAATCATTATTTTTTGAAAATGCAATTGTGCCAAGCTATCCTACCTTCTATGCTTTTCCAAGTATAATGTGCGGCATTAAACCGTTTCAATACGGAAGATATTTAGGCGTTCCGAGAAATAAAAGAGTTAAAACAATTGCTGAAGTGCTAAAAGCAAATGGATATAGCACATATGCTTTTGTAGCGGACAATCCTCTGTTGTACGGAGAAAATTATAATTACAACAGAGGCTTTGATTATTATTTTGATCACAAATATCATGAAATCAGCAAAAAGAAAATGGTTCTGAAATATAAATTTCAGCGCCTGTTTGAAGGATATTTAGGTGAAAAAATATTGAAACTATTATCTTTTGTTAATTATTTTTTTGAAACAAACCATAGTAATGCTAAAAAAATAAATAAAGAGATTAAAGAATTTATACGCAAGAAAAAAAAGGAGCCTTACTTTTTATGGATTCACTATATGGACACGCACTATCCATATTTAAGCGGATATAAACATTTTAATTTGTATAAAAATTACATAAGAAACTTCAAAGCAAAAATGAGATATAAAAGCAATTCTGCATATTTTGTCAAAAAGAAAAAAATCAATAATAAAGAAGATTTAAAAATTCTTACTTCAATGTACGAAGCGTCAATAAAATTTTTAGATCAAGAAGTAGAAGATCTTTTTAATTGGACAAAAAAACAAAAAGATACTTATTTAATTTTCACTTCTGATCACGGAGAAGCCTTAATGGAACACGGAAATTTTGGTCATCATCCCACTATAGCCTATAATGAGCTAATAAAAGTTCCCCTTTTTATATACTCTCCAAAACTAAAACCTAAAAAAATACATAATACGGTTTCATTAATTAATTTGGCAAATACTATTAGCAAGATCACAAATACAGATTATGACAATTTTACAGGATTTAATCTAATTGAAACTAATAATATACAGATAGATAAACATTTTATTGCCAATAATACTACTAAGGTTATTTCTGGACTATCTCCAGTATACAGGGAGAAAATATTTAACAATAAAGTTGAGATTAAAGAAAAAAAAATGCTTTATAGCATAATGAAAAACGAATATAAATATATATTTGATGAAAAAAAAGAACAGGAAGAGCTTTATAACATAAAAATCGATTTACAGGAAACGGATAATTTGCTTTTAAAAAATAAGGAAACAACTGAAGATTTTAAAGAAATTTTAAAGAAAATGAGATAAATTATTTTTTTTGTTTCGCGGCAAAATTGATATAAAATTATGTTTTGTAATATATAATTAATTTTATACTCCCAACAACTACTAAAAATATTACGGCCAATAACATTGAAATAGCTGCTCCAACTCCTGAATAAACAGGAACTAATAGAAGGCTTGAGGCTATATTCACTACCACTCCTACAAATAAAACATAGAAAATCGTACTTTGTTTGCCGATTGAAAAAAATATAGTTTTTATAATCATAAACGCATACCATAATGGAATAACAAAAGCTAATATTTTTAAAGAATAGAAAGACTCTTTAAAGCCTTGTCCATATAAAAACTTTATAAAAATATCTCCAAAATAATAATATGACAGAATTGCGATAATACCTACGCCTAATATCACAAAACTGTTCGCGACAACTTTTTTTATAAGTTGTTTTATTTTTATGTTATTGCCTTTAAATTCTGATATTTTTCTTGACATAACAGGATACAAAACAGAATGTAGCGGCTGAATAATTATTGTTGAAACAAAAAATAAATTATAAGAAACCGCGTATATGCCGGCCGCCTGATCCCCTTTAAATATAGAGGTTAACAATATTCCTATATTAAAATTTATAATTATAAAAGTAAAAAATAATCCGAAAAAAATGTTTTTTTTAATCAAACTTTTAATGATCTTGCTATCTTTTTTAATTGAAAAATTAATTAGTCTGCTTTTTATAAGAAAAGACGCGACCATAAGGGCAAAAAAAGAGCTGGTTGCAAAGCTTAATGAAATAATATACACAGATTGATTAAAATTTATCAGAAATAGCAAAAATAAAATTAAAATGAAGCTTTCAAATAACCTTAGAAAAGTTACATATTTTATTTTTTCATAAGCTTTAAATAGCACGTAAAAAAATTCATTAAACGATCTTGCCATTACATAAAAAGACAGTATGTATATTAAAAAATTAACTTCTGGCGCCTTTTTTATTAACTGAGTTGTTACAAATATAAAGCAAAGCGTTAAAATGCTTAAAATAATTTTTATAAATAAAGAATTGCTGAAATATAAAGAAGCATTTTTTTTGTTTATAGCTATTTCTCTTATTAACATTGCTCCCATTCCAAAACTTGCTAAATTAAAAAATATTAGCGAAAATGACATAGCATAGGAAAACTGCCCAAATATTTCACTGCCAAATTTTCTAGCAATAATAATAAAAATAAAAAAAACAGCAGCTTTTCCTATAGTTTCAGCCAGGATTAATAGGAAAGAATCTTTTATTATTCTGCTTAATATGTTCATATTATATTATTTTTCCGATTTATCAATTTTCTAAATTATTTATAAATGAAAACTCGTTCTATAAGCATTTACAAATTTTTTATTAAATTATAATATTTTTCAACTGAAATATCCCAAATAAAATTTTCCTTTGCAAATTTATATCCATTTTCAACCAATTGTTTCCTCTTTCTATTATTTTTCATCAGTTCAAGAATTTTATCAGTATATAATTGCGTATTTTTAACATCAACCTGAATTCCTGTTTTTCCATTTTTTACTACATCTGATATTGCTTTCAAATCAGACGAAATAACAGGACACTTGCAAAGCATAGCCTCGACAAAAACCAAGCCAAAACCCTCACTAAGAGTGGAGCTTAAAAATAAATCAGCAGTAGTATAATAAGACGGTAGCTCTTGATTTGAAATTCCTCCTAAAAATATTATATTTTTTTCTATGCCTAGATTTTTTGAAAGATTTTTTAATTCATTTTTCTGCGGACCAACACCAGCAATAAGTAATTTAGCGTCGGGATATTTTTTTAAAACCAGTTTCATGGCCAAAAATGTATATTTTAATCCCTTTTTTTCTACCAATCTGCCAACAAACAAAAAAAGAGGCGAATTAATGCCGTATTTTTTTCTTATATTTATATCACATTTATCAGGATTAAAAAAAAGTTCATCAACTCCCATCGGGGCCAAAATAGTCGGCGTTTTCTTAATTCCAATTTTATAAACCTCATTTTTAATTTCTTTGCTTACAACCGTAATAACTTCAGAATTATTAAGCGTCCATTTTTTTATCTTTACAAAAAAGCGGTTTTTTAGTTCAAAAATATCGCTTCCATGAATAGTGCAAATAATTTTTAAATTTTTCTTTCTAAATAATTTTTTATAAAAAACTGCCAAAAAACATTGTGGAAATATCCAATGCGCGTGAATAATGCTTATATGCTCTTTTTTTACTATTTTTATTATATTCAAAAAAGAAAACAACAACAAAAATGGAATCTGCAAAATAAGAAATTTATTTTTTTTAATATTTGGCAGCATCGCCCCGTCGCGAAGAGCTGAAAAACCATATTTATAGCGATATATTTTCATATTGTCTTTTTCTTCAAGTTCTTTGGAATTTCTAATATAAGGAGTGGAAACAATTATTTTTAAATCATATTTTTTTGACAATCTTTTTGATAATTCATAAACGAATGGAGGAGTTGAATCATTCTTTAAAAAATTAGGAAAAGTAGAAGTAGTTACTAAGATTTTTTTTCTATAATCCATAATTATATAAACTTATAATCTAAAGCTTTCCTGCCAAAAAGCTTTCTTATTTAAGCAATACATCTAAATTTCATTCTTTAAAGCTCAATTTACTTTTACAAAATTTTATTACTCTTATTAAAACAACTTAATTTATTATTTTTTTAATCTTTAAAAACTCGTCTTCTTTTCCCGCAACTTTCACAAACATCTCTCCAATAAGGCCAAGCGAGATCAGTTGAACCCCAACCATTACAAGAAGGATCCCAGCGATAAAAAGAGGAAGCCTGCCTTGAATGCTTCCATAAATTAGCCTTAAATAAGTGATATATGATCCTATAACAAGTCCTATAATCAAAGCTGCGGAGCCTAAACCGCCAAAAAAATGAGCGGGCCTTTTAAAATATTTAGTCAACATCATAACTGTAAGCAAATCAAGAAAACCATTAAGAAATCTTACGGGACCGTATTTAGACTTTCCAAATTTTCTTTTTCTATGATGAACCGGTATCTCAGATATTTTATATCCTTGATTCCCCGCCATAACAGGAATATATCTATGCAATTGGCCATACAAATCTAAGCTCTTCGCGACTTCGCTTCTATAGGCTTTAAATCCGCAATTAAAATCATGAAGTTTTGCTTTAGAAAACAGAGAAGTGATAAAATTAAAAAACTTGGAACTTGTATTTTTAATAAAAGAGTCTTTGCGATTTTGTTTCCAACCTGACACAAGATCATACCCCTCATTTATTTTAGCAATAAAATTCGGAATTTCTTTCGGATCATCTTGCAAATCAGCATCCATCGTAAAAATAATCTCACCTTGCGCATAAGTAAAACCAACTTTTAGCGCCGAAGCTTTGCCAAAATTAGACCTGAATTGAATACCCATTATATGGGCTGAGTCTTTTTTTCTCAGGCTTTCAATTGCTTCGCTAGTTTTATCCAGACTGCCGTCATCTATAATAATTATTTCATAACTATCAGTTACGCCAGCAATAATGCCTCTTATTTCATCGCATAAAACAGGCAAATTTTCAGCCTCATTATACGCAGGAATAACTATGGATATTTCTTTTTTATCGTTGCTCATTATATAATAGTATTATTTTAAACTCGTACAAAATTTTGTCATCCTGAACTCGTTTCAGGATCTGTTTTATATTACATCTAATTTGTACTATGCACAACAATGCTAAGAATTATGTTACGATTGTCGTATTTTTAATTTATCCCAAAACATCTCTCATCCATTACAATATAACTAACATTCTAGGCTTTGACAAATTTAAAAAACATATTTAAAACTACAGCCTCCCCACGCTCAAATAATTAAACCCTATTTTTTTCATTTTGTCCGGATTATAAATATTTCTTCCATCAATAATGTTCGGTTTTTGCAAAAGTTTTTTTATTTTTCTTAAATCCGCGTTTTTAAATTCATCCCATTCAGTGGCTATTATCAGAGCTTGGCAATTTTTTAACGCGTCATATTTATTTGAATAAAAATTTACAGCCTTAAATTTATTATCTCGCCGAAGTTTTTCATAATCAACCTTTGGATCATAAGCGTTTATCTTTCCTCCTTTTTTTTCAAGCAAATTAATAATGTCAATTGCCGCTGACTCTCTCGTGTCATCCGTATTGGGCTTAAAAGAAATTCCCCAAACACATATTTTTTTATTTTTTAAATCGCCCAGCAATCTTTCCGTTTTTTCTGCCAATAACAGCCTTTGATCATTATTTACCCTAACAACAGCTTTTAAAAGCTTAAATTTATAGTTATTATTCAAAGCGATATTATGAAGCGCTCGGACGTCTTTTGGAAAACAGCTCCCTCCATACCCGATGCCCGCGTCTAAAAATTTATTGCCTATCCTGGAATCCAATCCCATAGCATAAGCGACTTCATCAACATTTGCTCCGACCCTTTCACACACATTCGCAATTTCATTAATAAAAGATATTTTCGCCGCCAAAAACGCATTGCTCGCATACTTTATCATTTCGGCAGTTTCAATTTTCGTATTTACGACAGGACAAGAAAATGGCTCATAAAGATCTTTTATTATCTTTTTTGACTCTGTAGAATCTGTTCCAATAATAATTCTTTCCGGATTCATAAAATCAAACACCGCGCTTCCTTCTCTTAAAAATTCCGGATTTGAAGCTATGTCAAAACTTCCATTATATTCTTTTTTTATTATATTTCTAACCAAATTTCCAGTTCCAACCGGAACAGTGCTTTTGTTGATTATAATCGCGTATTTTTTCAGATTTTTCCCGATTTCCTTCGCGACTTTTTTAACATAAGACAAATTAACTTCTCCATTTTTTTTCTGAGGAGTGCCAACCGCTATAAATATCACTTCTTTAGCCAAAACAGCTTCTTCTAAATTTAACGTAAAAGAAATTTTTTTCTTTTTTATATTTTTATTAATTAAATTTTTCAATCCAGGCTCAAAAAATGGAATTTCTCCATTTTTTAATCTCTCTATTTTGTTTCTGTCTATATCACAACAAACAACATTATTTCCTAATTCAGCAAGACAGGCTCCTGTCACTAAGCCAACATAACCAGCACCAAAAATTGAGATTTCCATAGAAATTCATTTTAACATTTTAATATACTAACATTTTAGCAATCCCCGCTACCATGTGACTGTTCATTCCTAATAAATTCCACTTAATTTCTGTCATCTCAAAGGAGTGATAACAACTGAGAAATATATAAACTGTCTAAATTTCATCCAGATATACGTTGTCTTTACATAGTATTGTTCACAGATTTCTCACCCTATCGGGTTCGAAATGACAATTTTATTTTTATTCCTAATTCATAATTTATGATTCATAATCCTATTATCTATCCAAAATACGGCAAACTTTTAATTTTCTCTATTTCTGAATAGTAAATCAGCAATCCCTGTGAAATTAAAATAAAAACAACCGCCCAGAAATAAATCAGTTTTTTATCAGTTATATTATTTTTTTTAATAAATAAATTAGCAAATTCATAAATGCCAACTCCGGATATTATCTGGAAAACAATTAGCAACGGAACAAGGTATCTGAAAGAATAAGTCTTGCTGAATAAAACCACAAAAGTAAAGAATGAAAATAAATAAATTATTAAAACTAAGACTTCCTTGCTTATATTTATTCTATTACTTATTCTCTTTATAATCAATAGCAAAAATCCAACAAAAATTATTATTAAAAATAAATTAAAAGACAACACAAATGAATCAGATAAATAGGCAAGCGCGACATTAGAACTAAAAAGAGCGCTATGATTCTCAGTTATAATCCTTTGAGAACTTTCTTTTGTTATTAAATTTAGAACAGACTGGGGATTTGATATTATAGTAGGGAGAAAGATAACGCTTGTTGAGAAAAAAACAATAATCCAAGCCGTATAATCTTTGATTATGTTTTTGAAGCATAAAATATTTTGAATTACAAAATAAAGCTTTTTGTCATTTCGAACGGAGCGATAGCGACTGAGAAATCTCTTTAATATTGTAAACCGCGATAATAACATTGAAGGGATTTCTCGCTTAAGGCTCGGAATGACAAAAGAATTCAATTTATAAAAAACTAAAACAAATAAACTAAAGGGGATAAGAAATAAAGCTGACATTTTTGTAAGCGCGGCCCACGAGCCAAGCACGGCCGAAAAAACAAGAAAATTTTTGCCTCCTTTGCCGCTTGAATAAACCAATAAGCTTAGAAGGCTCAGAATTGAAAAAATGCCGACAAATTTATCAGTTGGAGTTGTAAAATATATGTAGTATGGAGTAGTCACTACCAGAAGCACAGAAAAAATTACAGCCCATCTGTTAAATGCCAGTTTCCGCAATAAATAATATAAAGAAAAAATAAAGAAAAAAATCGTTGTTAATATCGGAATATTAAACAAAAAACTTATTTCTTTATAATTATCAAATAATTCTTGATTTCTTGCATTTATAACGTTATAACCAACGCCAGACTCTTTAAGATTTTTTATAAAATTAACAATAGAATTAAAATCATAATTTAAAATCTCCATAAAAGGTCCTACCGCCCACATTACCATAACTCCAGGATGCGATGACTGAATTAACTTAGAAAAATCAAGGCTCAGAATCCCATCCATAAAAAATCTTGAGCGAAACATCCATAAAAGCTCGTCAAGATTTATAAATGTCATAGAATGTTTTATTTTGAAGAAAGATAAAAAAATAATCCCAATAAAAACAATCACAAACGCGATAAAAACATCTTTTAATTTTTCTTTGTTTTTTATATGCATAAATTGCAATATGATTGTTAACAAATCTAAATTACAAAGTTTAATCCGCAAGCTGGCGAACAAGTCACAAAGCTCAAATGCCAAAATTTTGGATTTTGTTATTGATTTGACGTAATTTAGATTTTAATATTTATGTTTTCAAGACAACTTGCAACTCAAAAATCCGCGTTTCTATTTTACTGCCCAAATCTCTCCTGCGTCATTCCAATACTCTATATCAAATTTCTGGTCTGATTCTAAAATAGATATTAATTTGTTATAATCAGTTTCGCTATTTTTAGGCACATAAATATAACTTGCGCTAAATTCTTTTTTAATTATATCATAGACAGAACGTTCATCTTCTTCTCTACATTTTTCTTCATCACAGACAATTCCTTCGCTTATATGGCTGTAAAGCCAATATTTTTCAGGCGATAGCTTGTAGAGAAATTTTGGATCAAGGCCCGTAATATAATAATTGTGAGTATTATAAAAAAACAATTTTGAAAAATCTCCCCAATTAACATTGAAAACCACGGATTCTTTGGGAGTATTTTTTTCAAGCCACTGGGAAATTTCATGAATGCCTTTGGCGGAACCATCTTTTCCCATTCTGCTAAAAACAAATCCTGCTTTTGAAAAAAATGATATCCCTAAAATTACAATTAAAAAAATAGCACATTCTGATTTTAATTTATATTTTGCGCTAAGCATCCAACTAAACGCCCGGCTCCCGACTAATAATGAATAATTTTTAGACAAAAATTCAGCATGAAACGCGATAAAAAGTACAGCAAATGGGATCCAATAATCAATATATCTACCCTGTAAAAACATTGCGATAAAAAGAACAACAGAAATAATTAGCAAAAAATCAATAATTATCATATGTTCTGTTTCATTTTTTTTGTTCTTTGTATTTCTTGATATTTTTGAAACAAACATAACAAAATAAATGACCACAAGCGCCAAGAACAAAACAAAAACAACAGTGGTGTCAAAAAAAACAAGATTTATTCCAAGAGGCTGCCATTCAGATATGCTTGAAGTAAGATAATACGGCATTGATCCAATATAATAAATATTAAAATAATTTAGATTGTTTGGAAAAAATGGGTTAACAAAAAAAGCTAAAATCATGCCAGTCAAAGACGCTAGAATTGTCTTGTAGTAAATTTACTTTTTATGCATATAATTTACGAAGACAAAAACAAAGACGAAGACAACAGACAATGGAAATGACGCGTGAGCCCACACAAACAAAAAGGAAGTTATAAAAAGCAAAAAGTTATTTCTTTGAACAAGAGCATAAAATATTAAGAGCAGAAATATTACCGAAAAACTAAGAGGTCTGGCAAGATTCATCCTGAAAAGAAAATATCCGGAACTCGAAAGCAGCAAGAAACACCAAAATAAATTATGTTTTAATCCAAGGGTTTTTAATACAAAATAAAACATAGACACCATAGATGAAAAAAAGAACAACGAAGCAAGCTTCGCTCCAAAAATCAAATTTCCAAAAAAAGTAAAAGGAATGAGAAAAAAATAATATAAAAAATGAAGACCAGTAAAACTGCTATTCATAACAGTAGAATTAAGCCATGGAAATTCTTTGATTAATCCCTGATTTTTAGTCATCTCAGCCAGTTTTATGTATAAATGGCTGTCATTTCCTGCAAGATTTCCGCTTGAAAATTGTATGATAGAAAATAATAAAAAAACAGCGAAAAAAACAAGGCTTGCGTCTCTGTTTTTATAAAACAAGTTTACAATTATTTTATTATTCATTTTTTCAATTAAACCTTTACAAAATCTAAAAAAACTTTAAAATACCAGTTTCGATTATTTTATCTGATAATTGTCCGCTTGAAACAATAAAAAAAATCTGAGACAGCACTATGACAATAAACATCAATACATAAAAAATTTTCTTATTTTCATTATCCAGCTTTATCTTTTCCGCTATTAATTCAAAAATTCCATATAATCCAACGGCGGAAACAATATTTAATACGACAAAAGCTGGAGACATAAACCTAATGTCATGATTTTTGCTTATTATAGTAACCATGACAAAAAACAAGCCTATATATAAAATTATAATGTTAATAATTTTTTTAGGAAGCGAATTAAACACGTGCATATATTCTTTTTTTAAATTAATAATAAAATAGGCAAACATCGACATAGAGGATGCCTGCGCCATATATCCTATCATCACAAACAGAAAAGATTTTAAATAGTCAAATACGATTCTATTCGCGTAATTACTGATTTCATAATTTTTTTCAACAACACTTTCTGATTTAAAAACTAAATTATAAACCTCTTGCGGATTTGTAATTATGGTCGGCAAAAATATTATACTTATAACAATAAAAATCAAAATCCATAACAGATAGTCTTTTATAATAAGTTTTATCTTTTTTTTATCAATCGGCCATGCGTAAAAAACAAAAATCAATAAATAAAAAGGTAAAATAAAAAACGCTGATAATTTGGAAAGCACGGCCCAAGATCCAAACATTGCGGATAAATATAAATATTTTCTGCTTCCAAGCTTATTTATATATACAAGAATTGTCAAAAAACTCAGAGTTATAAAAATATTTAGCATTTTGTCGCTTGGAGTATTCCAATAAGCAAGAAATACGTTTGTTGTTAAAAATAAAAGAGCAAAGCTTGATATTACTTTATTAAATCCCAGCTTTCTTATTAGATAATAAAATGATATAAAAAAAGCCACTGTTAGCAATATTAGCGGCGTATTAAAAGCAAAGCTTATCGTTTCATATGCCGCATAAACGGCTTGGCTGTTATCATTAATCGCACTATTAAAATCAAGGCCTTCGGCTTTTTTCTCTGCAATTCTCCTCATAATATCATTAAAATCAAAATCTATAAACTTCATCATAAAACCTGAAAACCAATAGACGGTTATCCCTGGCTGAGCCGATTGAATGAGTCCTGAAAAATCAAAATTTACAATCTTATCCCAAAAAATACTTGATCTATAATGCCAAAGCATTTCATCAAGACTGGGAAAAGTAAAGGAATTATTTAATTTCATAATAGCAGTCACAACAAAGCCTGAAAATATAATCACCATAACACTAACAAATTCTTCCAGTTTTTGATAATTTGATTTAAAACTCATAAATTTATACAAACATTTTAACATTATTTTTGATCGAATGTTAATATGTTAATATGTTAATATGTTAATATGAACAATGTGCAGGCGGTGGGAGTCGAACCCACACTCCGAAGAACACGGTCCTAAGCCGTGCGCGTATGCCAATTCCGCCACGCCTGCGTACTTAAGAACTAATGACTATCAGTATCTAATTTATTTTTAATTTATCTATTGTATACTACGAAAGTATAGACTAATTATCACAAGAAATCAAGAGCAAGCCATATAAACATTTAAACATTATATAAAATTTCTAATTAGTCTAATTACTCTAATTTCTGCCTGCTGTCACAGGCTGTCTAACTAAATCCCAATAATCAATAATACAATGACTAAATTCTCTTATTTTGTTTATTAGAGATTGTGATTTGGTCATTAGTTAGGTTAATTAGAAATTAGGTTAATTTATATTTCTTTTCACTTTGAGCCTGTTGAAGTAAGTTGCTTAATACTAAATACTGTATACTATCTACTCTTTACTATTTTTTGAATGGAATTTTTTATGAATATCTTTCAAATGACGGTTGGTTATATGGGTATATATTTGAGTTGTAGTTATGCTTGAATGTCCAAGCATAGACTGAACAGAGCGAATATCAGCCCCATTCATCAGCAAATCCGTAGCAAAACTATGGCGTAATGTATGCGGAGTTACCTTTTTTACAATTCCAGCTTTTATAGCATATTTTTTAACAATCCTCTGAATACTTCTCGGCGTAAGCCGCAAAGAACAGATATGCTTATCCAATGCTTTATTGCTTTTAAGCTTTTTTATATTAACAAATAAAGCAGGATCAACATCTTTTCTTTTTTTGATATAATTTATGATAGCGTTTTTTGCCGAATCAGAAATAAAAACAAGGCGTATTTTTCCGCCCTTGCCTCGAACTGAAAACTCACCGCTTTTGAGATTGACACTATCTCTATTCAGATTAGACAATTCCGAAACGCGAAGCCCTGTCGAAAAAAGCAATTCCAAAATTGCTCTGTCTCGCAAATCGGAAATTTTGTTTCCGTAAACAGCAAAAATAAGCCTTTTTATTTCCTCTAATTCTAAAAATTCAACTTCTCTTTCCTCGCTTCTGCCAAGTTCAACTTTTTCACTCGCCAATGTTTTAATATCTTGTTTTGCTAAATACTTCAAAAATCCACGCAAAGCAATTATATAATAATCTTGCGTTTTCTTTTTTAAATTTCTATTTTTTTCATCTTTATGTCTGTTAAGATAAAGTCTGAATTTTCTTACCAGCTCGGCAGTTATCTCTTCCGGCAAAGAAACCATTGCCCAATCCAAAAAACAGTTAAGATAATGGTCATAATTTCTGATTGTCAATTGAGATCTGTTTTTTTCAATCTCTAAATACTCAAGAAATTCGGTTTTAAGATTTTTTATTCTATTTATTGACATATTTTATTTATTAATCTTAGAATTTACGCGTTTGGAAAAATAATATGTATAAATGTCATACCAAGCTTGTCGAAACATTGTGTTTATACGGACAATGTCCTTCAACGGGCTCAGGATGACATAAAACGCGTAAGTCCTAAATACAACAATAAAACCATATAACAACCTATTTGCATTTTACGACATAATATGTCATTTGTCTATTTGACCTTTTTATGCTATTATATTTTAAAAGCCACTTTAAAACTCTTTTGTTTAAATTGCTTTATGATTTTATTGGCTTTTAATCTCTCAAAATAATGCAACAAATAAAACAGTGCAATTAATTTAATATAATAATAACTAAAAAGATGCTAAAAAAGGACAAAAAAAATAAAATAATAAAAACTTATGGAACGCACAAAGAAGACACTGGTTCTTCAGAGATACAAGTCGCGATTCTAACAGAAAGAATAAAAGATCTTACCGGACATTTAAAAGAAAATCCAAAAGATAATCATTCAAGAAGAGGACTTTTACAAATGGTAGCCAAAAGAAAAAAACTTCTTAAAGATATTCAAGGTCGTGATGAAGAAAAATTTTGCAAAATTGTAAAATCATTGAAATTAAAAATGGCTAAATCGATTAAAAACAAGCAAGAATGATAAAAAAAAGAAAAGAAAATAGCGAAAGAAAAATGTTTGAGCATAAAAGCCTTAAACATAAAGATCAAAGAATAGGAGTCTTTGTTGACGCTCAAAATATGTATCATAGCGCTAGAAATCTTTATAAAGCCAGAGTAAATTTTAAAGAAGTGCTGGAAGTTGCTGTTTCTGGAAGAATTTTAATAAGAGCAATAACATACGTAATCAAAACTGAGGGAGGAGAAGAAAAGTCTTTCTTTGGGGCAATGGAAAAACTGGGCTTTGAAATAAAAGAGAAAGATTTACAAATATTCGCTGGAGGACAAAAAAAGGCAGATTGGGATGTTGGACTTGCCGTTGACGCAATAAAACTAGCGGACAAACTTGATGTAATTGTTGTTGTGTCTGGAGACGGAGACTATGAGCCTTTAGTTGAATATTTAAAAATAAACAAGGGATGCAGAGTAGAAACTGTCGCTTTCGGAGAAAGCGCTTCAGCTAAACTCATAGAAGTGGCTGACGAATTTACGGATCTAAGTAAAGATAAAAAGAGGTTTTTGATAAAGTAAAACTGAAAATAATGACATTGTATTTAGAGCAATAGAACAATTTTAACAATTTATATTTTATATGTTTAACAAAACAAAAGAAAAAATTAATTTAAAAGTAAAACTGGCGAAAAAAGCAGCCTTTTTGGCTTTTGTTGGGTATATTTATGACAAGATTACAGGCAGAAAAAAAATAGAGAAAAAGAAATATGTAGAGGATGTTGAGTATGAGATGGAAGAGAAAGATATTGATAAATTGGAATAGTTTTTGGATTTTTAAAATGTTAAATTAGCGCTTAATGAAATTATTTAAGTTTATAAAACCTGATATTAAAAAGCTAACATTTTTTTTGATATTAATAAGTCCTCTTCTATTAATGTTAATTGTTTCTCTTTTAAAACTTTCTTCTCACTCTTCAATTTTTTCAAGTCAGAACGATTTTTTATATCGATTTATTAAAATATATTTTCATCTAATTACAATAATATCTTTTTTATTTTTTGGCATAGGCCCAGATATTGGACTTGGAGCTTCAGAGGAATATATAAGAATGGCTATGGTTATCTCGCTTTTGCTTTGTGTTTTTATTATTTATATTTTTTCTTGTATAATAGCTCTTATTTGGAACAAACTCAGTAAAAGAATTAGGTCATATTCAAAAATTGTAGCAACAATTTTAATATTTTTATATGTTTTTTTAATAGCTATTCTCCCAGTTATAGAAAGTATTTTTATTGTTGTCAACAAAAATACTCCTGAAAACATTAGTATAAATAAAATATATGAAGCTCATAATTTAAAATTACAAGAAATAATAATACAAAATAACTTTGCCTTACCAATAAAATATGAATTGCCTGGTATCACCGCTTGTTTGTATGATGTTAAAAGTAATACAGCTCTGAATTATTTAATAACATATAAAACTGATAATGATAGATTTATTCAAGACATGGACAAGTTTCGTCGAGCGATAGTTACTGTTCCACCACATAGAAAAACTAGGGTTTATCTACAAACATTTGCTTCTGTGGAGAACTATACCGATAAAGAAAAAGAGAAATACGACGAACTTTTATTAGTTCCAACAGATCGTATTAGTATCTATGGTTATTGTAAAAATATAAATAGCAAAGATATTCTTAATGCAAAAAAAATCAAAATAATAAAACAACCAAATTTAAATAATAATTAAAAAATTAATCAATTTACTGATCTATAAACAATTAGATTAAGATATCGCTTTAAAAAGCAATATTATCAGTCTAGAGTTTGCAGGTCAGTACAAAGAAAGTGAAATTTAAAAATGGAAATTAAAACATTTAAAAAAGAAATTGCTGGAAAAGAATTAACTATTGAAACCGGCAAGATGGCAAATCAAGCGAATGGTTCTGTCACAGTGCAATATGGCGATACCGTGCTTTTAGCAACTGCTACGATGAGTGACAGACAAAGGGAGGGAATAAATTATTTTCCATTAATGGTGGATTATGAAGAAAGGCTTTACGCGGCTGGAAAAATTAAAGGAAGCAGATTTATAAAGAGAGAAGGAAGGCCTACTGACGAAGCTGTCCTTTCTGGAAGAATGACAGATAGAATTTTAAGGCCTCTTTTTAACGGCAGAATGAGAAACGACATTCAAGTGGTTATTACAATCTTATCAGTGGATCAAGAAAATGATCCTGATTTTTGCGCGATAATTGGAGCATCACTTGCTTTAGCAATATCTGATATACCCTGGAATGGTCCAGTCGGAGTTGTGAGAATAGCAGAAGTTGACGAAGAAATTATTGCCAACCCAACCTACGAACAAAGAAAAAAAAGTAATTATGAAATAATTATTGCCGGAAAAGAGGATAAGATAAATATGGTTGAAGCTGGAGGAAAAGAAGTTCCCGAAGCTGATATTATTAAAGCGTTCAAATTTTCATCTCAATATATTAAGGAGTTAACAGATTTCCAAAATGAAATAATTTCTAAAATTGGAAAAACAAAAAAGAAAGTTGAGCTTGTTAAGGCTGATGATAAAATTGAAAAAGAAATCAGAAGATTTCTTTCTGATAAAATATATGCACTTAATTTTAATACTACAAAAGAAGAACAGAGCGCAAAAAGAGAAGCCTTTAATAAAGAGCTGAAGGATTTTGTTATTGAAAAATTTGGAGATGAAATACTCGCTATCGCGCGAATCATTGAGGAAGAAGAAACAGACGCGTTAATGCACAAAAGTATTCTTAAAGATAACAAGAGACCTGACGGAAGAAGGATGGACGAAGTAAGAAAAATCAACAGCGAAGTTGGAATTTTGCCGCGAACTCACGGTTCTGGATTATTTAATAGAGGAGCAACTCAAGCGCTAACAGTCGCAACACTAGGAGCTCCCGGAGACGAACAAACTCTTGATGGAATGGAAGAAAATGGCAAAAAAAGATTTATGCATCATTATACTTTTCCTGCTTTTTCTGTCGGAGAAGTTGCTCCAAACAGAGGTCCCGGAAGAAGAGAAATCGGCCATGGCGCCCTTGCTGAAAAAGCCATTTATCCTATGATTCCAGACAAAGAAAACTTTCCTTACACAATCAGGCTTGTATCTGAAATTCTTTCTTCAAATGGATCGAGCTCTATGGCAAGCGTCTGTGGAAGTTCTTTATCTTTAATGGATGCTGGCGTTCCAATTCAAAGACCAGTGGCGGGAATTGCTATGGGATTAATCACTGAAAAAAATGGAAGGTACAAAATATTAACCGACATTCAAGGACCTGAAGATCATTATGGCGACATGGACTTTAAAATTGCCGGAACCGAAATCGGAATCAATGCAATGCAGATGGATGTAAAACTAGAAGGAATCACTGTTAATATTATAGAAGAGACATTGCTTGCGGCCAGAAAAGCAAGAATGCATATCATAAATATTATGAATAATTCTATAGCTAAAACAAGAGAAGATTTATCTCCATACGCTCCGAGAATTACAACACTGCAAATAAATCCAGAAAAAATTAGAGCCGTAATCGGTCCTGGAGGAAAAGTTATCAACGAAATCATAGCTGAAACTGATGTGGCTATTGACATTGAAGATGATGGTCTTGTCTTTATTACGGCAAAAAATCGCGAAAGCGCTAAAAAAGCAGAAGAGTGGATTAAAAATCTTACCAGAGAAGTTGTTGCCGGAGAAATTTTTCAAGGAAAAGTTGTAAAGATTATGGACTTTGGAGCTTTTGTTGAAATACTTCCAGGTCAAGACGGATTAGTTCATATTTCAGAACTTGCAAAAAATCGCGTTGAAAAAGTTGAGGATGTTGTAAAAATCGGAGATATTATCGCAGTCAAAGTAAAAGAGATTGACTTACAAGGAAGAATTAATTTAACTCATAAAGGAGTTTAGATTAAATCTATTAGCGCATATTGATAATATACATCCATTTTCTAAAAAGAGATGTATTAAATGTTAAAATTTATATGCGGTAAATTATTAAAATTATTTTCTATGAGCAATAACACAAAAATAAGAACGATGCAAGATGACCTTGACAAAACAAAAGGTGGTCCAACTGCATCAAATGAACAAAAAAAATCAGCGCCTGAGCCTATACAAAAGAAATCGCAACAACCATCCGCCCAATTAAACATAGCCAAACCTGTTCAACTTAATGCTTCGCAGACTGTTCGTTTTGGATCGCAACAACCATCTGCAAAAGCCGCTAATGGGCAACAAGATAATAAATTAAAAGAGCTTATAGAAAAAATATCAGCACAAACAGATAAAGATCCAAACAACGACCATCAGACGAAAGAGAGCGGGGATATTAAACCAGCAGAGCTAGCAATAGAGAATGAGATAAACAGCGAAAATAAAATTAAACCGACAACAAGCAAAACAACAGAAAGGGGAGCTAAAAATAATAATACCGATGATATAGATAAATTAAAAAATCTAATAAATAAAATCTCAAAAACAAATTCTGATATTGAAAATAAAACTGAGAATTTAAAAAAATCAGAAAAAAAATACATATCAAATAACTCAGTTGGGCTTTTAAACCGGCAACGCAAACAAGATGTCCAAGAAAATCCAACTATAATAAAGACTGATCAAACAAAAAATGTTGAAACAGAAGAAATAATAGCTCCTATCGCTTCCCCAAAAACTAAAAAATCTTTTTGGAAAAAAATCTCAGGAAAAATAGAAAACGTCAGTGATTCAGAAAAAATTAATGTTCTTAGCGATAAAAACAAGTTTTCTGATATTAAAACAAATAGCAATAGCAAAACGGAAAAATTTAATAACCAATCAGGGATATTACGAAGCAACAAAGATACAAAACAAAAAGAAATTTTCAAAAAAGAAGACTCTTCGAAAAAGGCTTATTATGATAAAAATTATATGCCTCCAGATGAAAGATTAATACACAGGAAGCAAAAATTTTACAGCTCTGTTTCAAAAAGAATAAAATTAAAGGAAGAAAAGAACGAGCTAAAAGATTTAAAAGCCGCCGCGAAAATGAAAAAACAAGAAAAGATTATCACAAAAGAAGAGGAGTATAAGAAGTTAAAACAAGGCATAATACAAAAATATCATATAAAAATATTTTCATTGCCTTGGAAAAAAATTATTTCAATCGCGTTCATCGCGCTTTTATTAACAGGAGCTGCTTCATGGCTTATTTTTTCATATATTAAGCCGCCTGAACCGCCTGAACCGCCTGCGCTCGCTGTTGGCAGCGAACTTAAAGAATTCTCAGATATAGAGAAAAAAATAACAATGGCGAGATTGGATTTAAAAAGATTTAACAGTCTGGAAGTAGACGCGTTAACAATTTTTAATTCTGACAACAATATTAAAATCATAAAATTAATTGTTGTCGACAACAAAATTGACAAAAATATATTATCATTGCAAGAAGCCCTTGATGCTATTAGCATAATAAATATTGAAGAGGGAATAAATCATCTTCCAGAAGGGTTTTTAAAGACAACTACAAATGATTACAATTTATTTTTATTTAAAACTAAAAAAAATTCGATAAGATACGGGCTTGCTATAAAAATAAATAATGAGTATGTTATGTCTGAGCTTATGAAAAAATGGGAAGAAGAAAAAAGTAAAAACAAAAAAATGACCACAGTTTTCAAGCCTTTATTTAAAAACGACAGGAACTTTGAAGATATATTAAGCTCTGTATCAACAACAATTTATAATAATGTTGAAATAAGATATGTTAGTTTAATAGACAAAGAAACTGCTCTAGATTATTTCATTCACAAAAATATATTAGTTTTTACAACTTCAAAAGACAGCGCATTTATAATGGCTGACTTGCTAACTTTGGATGAATAGAATATAAACTGTTAAATTGTTAAACTGTTAAACTGCTCTAAATACTTTTTTGCAGGAGCAAGGTTGCCAGCCTGTCCGGCAGACAGGCAACCTTTTTTAAATGTTTCCAATTTTATGTCAAACCCAGATAATCAACAAAAACACAAATAAGCAAGTAAACTGAATTTTTAAACACACCATGTCCGCTTCGTGTCCTACCTCTCTCAAGAGGTGAATAAGGAACTGGTTACAAACCCAGTTCCTGCGAAAAACAATTTAGCAATTTAGCAATATAATAAATATGAAAAAAAATAAAATTCTGCCAATGATAAGTTTTTTGCTTTTAGTAATAGCTATATTTTTGGCGACATATTTCAAAAGTATAGAAAAAAAACTTGAGATTGAACAAAATCAGGCGCAAAATGAAAGATTAATCTTAAATCAAACAGAATAAAATGTACTCTACACTTTTGTTAATGCCAATGTTGCGACGTTGTCACAAAAAGAAAAAGCACGTAAAAACATGACACAAAATTTAAAAACGTTTTAGAAAGATTTTTGTGATAGACCGCGAATAGACACCTTTGTCTTTTTGTCTTGCTATTAACAAATTGCTATTATATATTAAATTTCGTACATATTAGAAGTCCGGCTTTAAATTTTCAAAGCCGGACTTCTAATATGTACAACAAAGTGCCGCATTTAATTTTTTAATTTTATATGATAATATTGGGAGGGTGACTGAGTGGTTGAAAGTGCTGCTCTCGAAAAGCAGTAGACCGGCAACGGTCTCGCGGGTTCGAATCCCGCCCCTCCCGCCAATACTCAAATACAGCACTATAAAATATTCAAAATTAATAAATAAAGTCTTGTATTTCTATCGCTTATAAATTTATTATCAACAATATGGTTGACAAATTATTTCTTTATGCTAAGCTGTCTTGTTGTGGTAATATATAATGAAAATATAAAAAAATAGACAGGTGCGTCTATTAAAAATTGATCTTTGAATGTTTCTTTTATAGTGAATAAAATATTTTTCCATTCAGAAGAATGTAAACAAAGGAGGATACTATTATGATTGGAATAATTATAAAAAAAGAAAACAATCACATTATTAATATTATAATGCTAGCAATAATCTTTCTGGCATTATCTGGAATTTTGATTTCTTCTATTGCCATGTCTGCTCCAACGGAAACCGTTGCTATGTTAGAAAATCTTAAAATTCATCTAAGTCCAGAAAAAGAAATTGTCGTTAATAATATGAGCTGGAATGAATTCAAATTGTGGATGACAAACAACGACACTACAATGCGCAATGTAGCAATTCAGGGTCAATATGATTGCAATAATTTTTCCAGTGACCTGCTCAATAACGCGCAAAAGGATGAAATAATTATTTATAAAGCGTTTATTAGAGAAAATAATGACAAGAATCATTATTTAAATTATGGTTGCTTTATAAATACAACAGGAGCTCCTGTTTATGCTCTAATAGAACCACAAACAGGAGCCGTGTCCTTTAATATCACGCATTATGTTCTTATACAAAAAAAAGAGAGGGATTGGAACATAATTGCAATTTTTATTAAAGAAGGCGGACTTTGGGAAAACGGAAAATCCATAGCAAGGATTTACTAATTTTCCCTTTTTTATTTGAACTATTTTAAAAAGGGATGACAAATCCTTTTTTTGATTTAACAACTGAAAAAGTAATATGGTAATTAGCGTATCTTGTTGTACGAATAATACAAACCCCAACAATCTTTAAACAAATATTTGCCGTGCAAGCGCCAGCATAATATAAATTAATAAAAATATAGGCATGATTATTTATTATATATGACTTATTAATAGATATATAATATAACATTAACATTGCTATCTAGAATGCTTATGGCTTTAAAAACCCTATCCAAGCTACATCAACATTACTGTTCACGACTCCAGCTGCATCTGTTAGCGTTAAAGAAATAGGACACACCCAAGCTTCATCGTATGTGGTATTTAGTATAGGTTTTTTTTTGCAGTTCCCGGGATTTGCATTAATCGCAGCCCACATCCCGATCATTCCAGTAGGAGGAAATGGAAGATCTCCACTAGTAACCCACAAAGATCCTAACGAACCAACACCAATAAAATCAGGAAAGGCGGCAACTCCATTAAATGGAGGCGCATTATCAAATCTATATACTGTATTTTCTCCATACAGCGAAACTGATCCAGGAGAAGCTGTCATTAAAAGAGAGAATGTCCCACCCTCTTCTATAAACAAAGGATAAATACGATTTTCCCCATCTTGCAAAGTTGTAGAATTTATTATCTGTTCTAATATAAGAGAGTTTGTTCCTCCAGCCGAAGAAATATCTGAAAGTCCTATTTTTATATCCGCTAAAAGACAATTATTTATACATGTTGCCTGACAATCAGCTCCGGGTGCCGCTGTTTGCTCTGTTCTGTCAGCGCATTGGCATTTATTTTTATAGGGTATATTATTATAACCATTTTCTACACAAGAGACTGGTGATGAAGGAGTACAATGTGGCACGCAAAGCGTATCACAATTACCAACACCACCAGGATTAGCAATCGTAGTAATCCCATCATTACAAACACAGGGATCACTATTTATATTAGAACTTGTACATTTTGGATTCCATGTCACAAGATTCTTGTCAACAGGAGCTTTTATATATAAAACATCAGGATTTATTGTGCTTACAACAACCCACGAAAGCAGAGCTAGAAGTAATCCAACTATAGCATTAGAAATGATGTCTTTGCCATCTGAAAGCGCGGCGCTATTGCCGGCAGCAGTTATAAGTCTCATTCCTCCAACAATCAACATCATAACCGCCACTATGCCGACTATACTCAATAAAAAGTTATATATTCCAACTAAATATAAAGACATATTAACATTTTCATGCTGTATTCCGGGTATTTTAACAAGAAGCGTATATCCTGCCGCGCTGGCAAATTTTGTATAAACCAATGCCGCAAAAATAAAACTTATTACACAGGCTATTTTTTTTATGTTCATATTATTGAATTAATTTTAAATTATTTAATGCTTTAAATTATAAAAGCCTGAAATTAGGTCTATAATAAGTTTCTTAAAATAAAGAGGAATAGTTTAATAAAATCAAATCATAATATACTATATTATCCCAGTCCGTTGCAATACAACGATAATCACGATAACTATAATTATTATCAAAAATATCGCCCAACCAACAGCCGCAACAATAGAGCCTATTATTGCAACAATTTCAGCAATTATCATTCTTACTGCCTGCGCAATTACTTTTTTTGCGGCTTTGGCAGCAGCTTGTTTTGCCGCGCGCGCGGCAGCTTTTTTTGCAACCGCTTTTGCTCTTGTCTTAGTAATTATTTTCAATTTATTTTTAACTTGTTTTTTGGCATTCTTTCTTATGTTCTTTATTTGTTCCTTTTTTCCTTGCGCCGTTCTATTGATTTGTTTTATTTGTTTCTGATTTCTAACTTTTCTTATAGCCCGATCTTTAATTTCTCGCGTTTTCTTTTGCATTTTTTGCCGTTTAGTCTCTAATTGAGATTGTATGGGGCTAATATTGCTTTTTTGACGATCTTCATTGGCTTTTTCTGACTGTTGAAACTGTTCAGATTTTTGTCCTGATTGATTAGATCTTATTTCTTCAGAAAAATGATTTTGCCTTTGTTTGCTTAAATTTGATTGATTAACAACATTTTCAAGTTCTTCTAAAATCACATCATTTACTTTCTTTGTCAATTCCTCTTTGTTTTTATTATTGCTTGCCATTTCAAATAATTATTTGTTATATTGTATTATCTCTTTAATTTTTATATCTCAACCTCCTTTACGTCTGTGTATATACTTTGAATTACGAAATGTCATTTTGATTGGACGAAGGTTCTGAAACAAGTTCAGAATGACAATAAAGTGTTTGGGAGTTTAGTCATTGGAAATTGGAAATTTTATTTATGCCATTTCCTCAATTTCTTTCTTTGCTTTTTCAATTTCAAGAAGCTGCTCTGGGTCGGAAGTTATAATCTGATCTTCAGAGTAAGAGGCTACAATCCTTATTGCAGCGCGCTTTGAACCGGCAAAGAAAATTCCTTCTCCAATATTGCTTTCTAAAAGCAAAAATTTCTCTTCATCGGTAAGATAGAACGTGTCAACAATAACCTTAATTGCCGCCGTGGACTGTTTAAGCAAAAGCTGAATTGAAGAATTAGTAACAATTGGCTTGCCGTATTTTGAAGTCATAAAGTCGGTTACGTCCTGAGTAATTGTAGTCAGTCCCAGATAATATTTTCTGCATCTTTTTGCAATACCAAAAAGAAAAGAAGCCGCGTCTTCATGGCTCATCATAACCCATGCCTCATCAACAACCATCATTCTTCTTTTCATTTTTGATCTTATCAATGTCCAAATATAATGCAGAACTAAATACATAGCCACGGGGCGCAATTCTTCTTCCATATCGCGAATGTTAAAAACAACCATATTTGTTTCAATTTCAATATTTGTTCTATGATTTAAAAATCCAGCAAAAGTTCCTTCGGTATATTTTTTAATTCTAGTAGAAAGACTCTCTGCTCCTTTCATATTTTCCAGCACCATCTGCAAATCGCTCATTGTTGGCGGTTCAAGATCGGAAAAATCAGCATCTTGGGTTATATCTTTTATAGCATAGGTTTCCGCGATTGCTTTGTCTAAAATAGAATCTTCGTCAGCAGAAATTTTTCCAAGCATAACCTTTATAAGTCCAGCTACATCAGAAATCGCCTTGCGCAAAACATCAACCGGAGTTTCATCTCCAATCGCTGTCGGCAAATCAAAAGGATTTATATGATGCCTTGAAGACAAAGAAATTTTCATAAAAGCTCCCCCAACAGTCTCGCAAAGATGCCTGTATTCATCTTCTGGATCAATAACAATGACATCAGTTTCCATCATAAGGCTTCTCAGAATTTCAAGCTTTACGGCATAACTTTTTCCAGCCCCTGATTTAGCGAAAATAACCATATTCGCGTTTTCCATCGAAAATCTATCAAACAGGATTAGGCTATTATTGTGCCTATTAATACCATATAATATTCCCTGATTAGAAGTTAGGTCGCTAGAAACAAATGGAAATGTAGTTGACAGCGGAGAAGTGTTCATATTATTGCCTATCATTAGCTTATCGCTTCCAAGCGGCAATGTTGAATTAAAGCCTTCCTCCATCTGCATAATAGTTGGCTTCAAATAAATAAGCTTTGCTTCTAAAATTGATTCTATTTGAGTTTCGATTTTTGACAACTTCTCTTTTGTGTCTGAGTATACCGTTATATAAAGGCCGAATTGGAAAAAATGTTCAACGCCTTGTTGAAGATCATCTCTAAGTCCCTCTACATCCTGATACGCGGTTTCCAAAATTGGATCTCTCACCATCCCTTTTTCCTCGTTCATTGATATCTGCGACTGAATCTGAGTCACAATTCTTCTAAGATTCTTCAATATTTCAGCAGTGCTTTGGGGATGTATAAACATAGCAACATCAAAAGTAGTATCAAGATTTACAATAGGAGAAAACCAGTTTGTTTGAAGAAATCGAGGATAAGCATACACAAAAATAGTAGAAGCGAGTTTCTTGTTTATTATTATATGATCACTTGCGATTTTGAAAGCGGCAGGAGCAATAATATCTTTCACAGTTGCCATCCCTTTCTGATATATTTTTTCAGACTCTAAAAGAGCCGCTTTTTCAAAAGAACTTTTAGGCTCCGCTGATTTATTTTTTTTAGAAGACAGCTTATCTAAAATGGACATAATATATAATTTTAAGTTTATTTAATGTATTTCTAAATTCAATGATTTTTATAAAATATCAAGATATAAATCTTTTTTAATTTTTAATTTTCATTGAATGATCAATTTTCAAATTGTCATTGCGAGAAGGCTGAACGAGTGAAGTGAGAGAAAAGCCGACGCGGCAATCCCGAAACTAAGAGCATTAAACCGTAATATAATATTATACGATACTAACCTCGGGATTGTTTCGTCATTCCACTCCGCTATCGCTCCGCTTCATTCCTCACAATGACAATAGCGTTTGAAACTTGAGTAATTGGAAATTGGAAATTTTATGCGTTATCTCGCCAAATCAAGATCAGCCATATCTGCCAGTCCTTTTTTTTCGGAAATCTCAGGGTTATATAAATTGTAATAAAGCTCAATTAATTCCTGCGTATTAAGCATAGTCATTCTCAGTCCAGTGCCTGACAAATTTTCTATAACATGATCAACTCTTTGAAATAATTGGTCCTTATATTTTTCAAAAGTAGCCCGAGACGACACTAGTCTTGAAACTCCAGCCTTGCTTTTTAAAGCCGATATAGCGCCTCCTTTTGTTTCTGCTACTGAAAATGGAACAACAATATAAAATGTTTTGCTTACAATATTAGCCATTTTGACCAATCCCTGAATATATTCTATATAGCTTGAAGTTTGCATGCGAAGAAGTTCATTCATCTGTTTTTTTTCCTGATCCTTGAGAACTTGCAAATAATTATCAAGGTTTAATTGTCTTGAATTTATCACTATTTGTATTGAAAAATCAAGAGAATTTAAAAAACTTTGATAATGATATATTATCGCGTCTTGCTCGTCTATGGATTTGAGAGCAAAATTTATTGATGAAACCTTTAAGACAGCTTTCATGCTTCCGTTTTTCA
>DAOWDS010000031.1 GCA_030638895.1 Candidatus Moraniibacteriota bacterium
ACTAAAAAAGTTTGTAAAACTGATAGTCGCCAGTGTTTGTAATTATTTTATGAATTTCATTCATCTTGCAAACATAAAATAGTCATTGTGCCGTTAGATGTTATTTTTTCTGAGTTATTTTTTTAAAAATCTTGAAAGCAATTCTCCAATAGGACTGAAAGACTTTCTATGTATTTTACATGGACCCAATTTTTTAATCATTTTCATATGAAACTTAGTCCCATAGCCCTTGTGCTCCGCAAACCCATATCCTGGATATATTTTATCAAAATCCATAAGAATTCTATCTCTAGTAACCTTGGCGATAATTGAAGCCGCGCTTACGGAAAAAACAGATTGATCTGCTTTGGGAATCGCAATTTGGCTTGCTGGAAAATCTTCAATAGTATTTATTCCATCAACAAGTAAAAAATCAGGTTTATTTTTGAGTTTTTTCACCGCTCTTTTCATAGCAAGTTTTGTAGCTTCAAGTATATTTATTTGATCAATTATTTTTTCCGAAACAGTACCTATTGCCCAATCTTGAGATTCTTCAATAATTATTTCATAAAAATATTCACGTTTTTTTGCTGATAATATTTTAGAATCTCTTAATCCGTTTTTAATAAGCTTATCTATAATTTTTATATTTGAAAAAACAACAGCTCCAGCTACAACAGGACCAGCTAGCGGACCACGGCCAACTTCATCAACTCCAGCAATATATTTATAACCTTTTTGAAATAATTTTTCTTCTCTTGAAAAGTTTGGAATTATCATTTTTCCTCCTTACATGTGTCTTTATAAATAATATATATAATCAAAGCTTTTTTATAGCATCAATACATAGCATTTTAACAATGATGTCTTTATTATAAGTTGATTTGTTTTTTTGTCAACAATTTTTATTTTTTTATTTGAAGCATTGTTTACATTATCTAAATAACGCCGAATTTTTTAAGTAAATAGAAGCTATCAACGGCATTAGCAAGCACACATTGAGAATTTTTCTCATTCGCAATTACTTAAATAAACAGAGAGATTTCTTCGCTCGCTTCTTATTACCACTTGGTCTAGATGGCAAAATTATTTTTCCATGGTTTAATATTAATAAAAAAATTGCTATTTATGGCTCAAGATTATATAATTATAATATAATTATATAATGAAATAAATATATGGAAGATAATAATAAATCTCCACTTGAAAAATATCAAGAATATTGGGATATAATTGACTATGCCCTAAGCGAAGGCACAAGTTCTGGATATAAAATTGCAATTATAGAAACTGAAAAAATTCTAGCAATAGCAATGGATGATAAAAAAATTCCAGGAAAAAATGTCGCGCAAAAAGTAAAAAATGCGGAAGTAATTTTTGAAAATCCAGAAAAGCTTAATTATGCCCGTTCAATATACGAAAAACTCATAAAAGAATGCGGATTTGCTATTTCTGCGGATGAAACAAGAGAAATAGTTTCTGGATATTATAAGGCCATTTTTGATATTGTTAAAATGAAATCAAAAAAACTTCCACTTAAAGAGAAAATAAACTTTTTTCTGCAAAGACATTTTAATCAATTTCCACAAAAGGCAAAAAAAGCGATTGTTTTTATGCTCCTATTCTTTTTTGCAATTTTTCTTTCAACCGAAACGTCCACAGGAAATTCAATATTCCAAGCAATCATAACTTTCAGTCAATTTCTTTTTTATACAGTTTTTACAATGCTACTGAAGATTTTAACCGCAGTAATTATAATAATAGGGATATTGTATTATTGGAAAAATAGGAAAGGATAAGGCTAGAAGGTTCAAATGTTTTGTAGGATTTTTTTATAAAACAATTCGTTACTTGTTATCTATTTACTAAATTTTAAATATGAAATTTACCCATCTTCACACACACAGCCACTATAGCTTGCTTGATGGACTTGCAAAAATTGATGATTTGATTGATCGGGCATTAGAATTAAAAATGGATTCGCTTGCCTTGACCGATCACGGCGTTATGTATGGTTCAATTGAATTTTATCAGAAAGCAAAGAAAAAAAATCTGAAACCCATATTAGGAGTTGAAGCATATGTTGCGATAAATTCAAGGCATAACAAAAATTATGGAGTTGATGACAAACGCAATCACCTTATTCTTCTTGCAAAAAATGAAACAGGGTATAAAAATTTGATTAAACTCACAACTTCAGCTCATTTGGAAGGCTTTTATTATAAACCGAGAGTAGATAAAGAGCTTCTTAAAAAACATTCTGAAGGAATTATTGCGACTTCTGCGTGTATTGCGGGAGAAATTCCTCGAAAGATAATTTCTAATGGAATTAATGAAGCTGAAAAAACAATCAGAGAATTTCAAGAAATTTTTGGCAAAGAAAATTTTTATCTTGAACTTCAAAACCGTCCGACGATTAAAGAACAAGAGATTATTAATAATGGATTAATTGAACTTTCAAATAAAACAGGCGCTCTTCTTATAGCGGCAAACGACATTCACTATCTAAAAAAGAATGATGACAAAGCTCAAGACATTTTAATGTGCATTCAAATGAATAGAACAGTTGAAGAGAAAAATAGACTGACAATGATTGGCGAGAACTATTCCATGATTAGTCCCGAAGAAATGATTAAAAATTTCAAACATGTGCCACAAGCAATTGACAACACGCAAAAAATTGTTTCCGAGTGTAATGTTGATATTGAACTTGGAAAAATTCTTTTACCGCATTTTAAAGTTCCAGATAATTTAACTTCAAATCAATATCTTGAACAGCTTTGTAAGGAAGGCATAAAAAAAAGGTATGCAAAATCTAACGATGAAATAGAAAAAAGATTAAGATTTGAATTGGACACGATAAATAATATGGATTTTGCTTCTTATTTCCTAATTGTTCAAGATTTTGTAAATTGGTCTAAAATTCAAGAGATTGTCGTAGGACCAGGAAGAGGAAGCGCCGCAGGTTCGATTGTTTCATATTTAATTGGTATTACTGATATTGACCCATTGAAATATGATCTTCTTTTTGAGAGATTTTTAAATCCAGACAGGATCAGTATGCCTGATATTGATTTAGATTTTGCCGATAATAGAAGAGATGAAGTGTTAAAATACGTTTCTGATAAATATGGAAGAGATCATGTAGCACAGATTATTACTTTCGGAACCATGGCAGCTCGCGCCGCGATAAGAGACACTGGCAGAGCTCTTGGTCTTCCATACGCATTTTGTGACAAAGTGGCAAAAACAATCCCAATGTTCACAAAACTTCCAGATGCTCTTCTAAATGTAAAAGAATTAAAGGACCTTTATCATTCAGATTTATCGGCAAAAAATCTTGTTGATAATGCGTTAAAGCTTGAAGGAGTAGCGCGGCACAGTTCTACTCATGCATGTGGAGTTGTTATAAGCAAAAATGCTTTAAATCATTATACTCCATGCCAGTTTCCTCCACAAAATAATTCTGGTATAGTAACTCAATATGAAATGCATAATATTGAGGATCTGGGATTATTAAAAATGGATTTTCTTGGTCTTAAAAATCTTACTATTATTGAAAATGCTCTTAAAATTATCTCAAAAACAAAAAATGATAAAATTGATTTAGCGAATCTTCCGCTTGATGATGAAAAAACTTTGAAACTTTTTCAACAAGGACAGACAACAGGCGTTTTTCAGTTTGAATCAAGCGGCATGAAACGATATCTTAAAAAACTTAAACCCACAGATTTTGAAGATGTTGTCGCAATGGTTGCAATGTATCGTCCTGGACCGCTCAACTCTGGAATGGTAGATGAATTTATAAACAGAAAATATGGCAGAAAAAAAGTTGTTTATAAACATCCGCTTATGGAGAACGCGCTCAAAAATACTTATGGCGTTATAATATATCAAGAACAAGTAATGCAATTGTCAAAAGATATGGCGAATTTTACAGGAGGGCAAGCGGACACTCTTAGAAAAGCGATGGGAAAGAAAATCGCCGACCTTATGGCAAAAATGGAAAAAGAATTTATACAGGGATGTATAAAAAATAATTTAGATAAAAAACTTGCTGAAAACACTTTTTCTGATATGGAAAAGTTCGCTGAATATGGATTTAATCGATCTCACGCAGTTTGCTATGCTTTGATTGGCTATCAAACAGCATATTTAAAAGCCAATTACCCCGCAGAATTTATGGCTTCGCTTCTAACATCTGACAGGGAAAATATAGATCGTATAGCGATTGAAGTAGACGAATGCAGACAAATGGGAATTGAAGTTCTTCCTCCTGATGTAAACAAAAGCTTCGTAAACTTTGGAGTTATAAACGAAAATAATAAAGAAGAAATCAGATTTGGACTTTCTGCGATAAAAAATGTTGGTCAAAATATAGTTGAAATAATTGTTGAAGAAAGAAAGGAAAACAAAAAATATGAAGGGATTGAAGATTTTGTCTTGCGAGTTGAGTCAAAAGATTTAAACAAAAAATCTATGGAAAGTTTGATCAAGACGGGAGCATTTGATAGCATGGAAGATAGAAATAAATTATTATCAAATATGGAAAGAATTTTAAATTTTGCCAAAGAACATCAACGGGCAAAAAATAACGGGCAAGTGAGCTTGTTTGGAAATTTAGAATCTTCTGAAAATGATATCAATAAATTACAATTAAATGATATTCAGCCAATAGAAAAAACAGAAAGAATGGCATGGGAAAAGGAGCTTCTTGGACTTTATGTATCTGATCATCCACTAAAAGAATGTTCTTTATATTTAAGAAATAATTTTAAGAGCGTAAACAGTCTATCAAAAAAAGAAGTAAACCAGATTGTAAAAGTTGGAGGCATTATTACTAAAATTCAAAAAATTGTTACCAAAAGAGGACAAACAATGGTTTTTGCCATTTTGGAAGATTTAACTGGAAAAATCGAAGCTCTTGTTTTTCCAAAGCTCCTAGATGAAAATCAAGAAATTTGGTCCGAGGGAAATATTGTTTGGGTTAAAGGAAAATTAAGCGATAGAGATGGAGTTTTTAAATTACTTACTGAAGAGATAAGAAAAATAGATATGAATGAAGCAAAAAAATATTCTGAAAATAATAAAAACGAGAATAAAGGACATAAAAACTTTATTAATATTAAAGTTCCGCAAGAAAACTCAAAGGAGATTATGCGAAAACTGTCCGAAATTTTAAAATTCGTTCAAAATGGAAACTGCCAAGTTTTTATTAATATTCCTTCTATAGATGGAAATTATCAAAAAATAAAAACCTCCAAGGACATTAAGACAAGCGAAGAAGTTATTAAGAAGATTAAAGATATTGTTGGGAAAGTAAATATGGGCTATAACCATTGACGTAATTATGTTTTGAGTGTTATATAAAAATAGAAAAAATCAGTATATATAGGCAATGGAGGAAAAACATGGATAATACAAGTATAATTAG
>DAOWDS010000015.1 GCA_030638895.1 Candidatus Moraniibacteriota bacterium
AAGAAAGGGCTGAAGATGTAATACTGTTTGATCCGTCCAATACTCAAAAGCCTATTGGATTAAATCTTCTTGAGTATGATGAAAATTATCCCGAACAAAAAACTTTCGTTATAAATGAAATGATCAAGATATTTGATAAGCTTTATGATTTAAGAGCAACGGGAGGTCCTATGTTTGAGCAATATATGAGAAACGCGATGCTTCTTATTATGGATCATCCAGCATCTGGCTCAACTTTGGTTGAAATTTCAAAAGTTTTATCAGATCCTGAATTTAGAAAATATAAGCTGTCAAAATGCAAGAATTATACCGTAGTTAATTTCTGGGAGAAAGAAGCGGAAAAAGCCGGAGGAGAAGCTGCGCTAGCCAATATGGTTCCTTATATAACAAGCAAGCTGACCCAGTTTATTTCCAATGACACAATGCGCCCTATTATAGGCCAGCAAAAAAGTTCTATTAATTTCAGAGAAATTATGGATAATAAAAAGATCTTGCTGGTTAATCTTTCAAAAGGCAAAATCGGAGAAATGAACGCTTATTTGCTCGGCCTTGTAATTGTAGGAAAAATTCTTGTTTCATCTCTTAGTAGAACTGACATTCCACAGGAAGAAAGAAAAGATTTCTATTTATATATTGACGAGTTTCAAAATTTTACGACAGACAGCATTTCATCTATTCTTTCAGAGGCAAGAAAATACAGGTTGTCGATGAATATTGCCCATCAGTTTCTTGGCCAGCTTCCGGAAGAAATCCAAAAGTCAGTATTTGGAAATATTGGCACAATGATCTCATTTCGTATTGGACCAGAGGACGCTGAATTTATGTCAAAGCAATTTACGCCGGTTTTTAACGAGCAAGATTTAATAAACATTAATAATTTTAATGCTTATGTTCGGCTGATGATAAATGGCACTATAAGCCAAGGGTTTAATATGGCAATGTATCCGCCGCAAAAGGGGAGCATGGAAATTGCAAAAGCCGTAAAACAGCTTTCAGTATTAAAATATGGAAAAGATAGAGAAATTATTGAAAGAGAAATTATTAAAAGATCGGAAATCGGCGCAAAGCCGACAGCTTAGAATTTATAGACAAAAAGTAAGTGTTAGTTCATTATAAAATTTTCAATTCACAATTTTCATTAAATGATCAATTTTTAATTTTAAAACTTTTATTTCTTTCTTTTGTTTAAATTAAACCTTTTCTGTTAATTTTTTATTTTAAAAATTTAATCATTGAAAATTACTTGTAGGATTAGCTTCTACGCTCAAGCACAGTATAAGCCGTTGTCATATTTTAATTGTCTGCTATAATGGACAAGTGCTTGCGGGTATCGTATAGTGGCTTATTATGTCAGCCTTCCAAGCTGAAGACACGGGTTCGATTCCCGTTACCCGCTCCAAACCATATAAACATTTAAACATACAAGCATTATTATTAAAGAAGCTATTGAAAAATTGTTGTAATATCAAAAAAATGAAACCGCAAAAGTTTACGCTTGAAGATACAAAAAAAGTTGACCTAAAAACGAAAGTTATCTATAAATATCCTTCTTTGTCGAGATTATTAGAATTGAATTATATGATAGTTAATGGCCGTCATCCGGAAAATAAAAATGAATATACTATTGAACACGATTGCCAGTTTATAGTTTATGTTGTTAAGGGTAATGGAAAAATATACGCAGGCGATAAAATTTTTAATGTAAAAACCGGTGACACCGTTTATGTTCCGACAGAAAATAAATTCGCCGTGGAAGGAGAAGGCCTTGAATATGTAACTGTTGATATGCCTGCATGGTATCCTGAACAAGCAGAAATTGTGTCTAAATAAAAATAAATAAGATTATTTATAGTGTGTTTGTATGCGGTCGCACACAAACACACTATAGCTTCAAATATCTTAGGAAAACAAAAAATAAATGAGATTTATAAAAAACATAAATATTCACAGAAGGAGGATAGTAGCGGTTTTGGGATTAAAGCTGTTTTTTTGTATTGTTTTATTATTTATTATTTTATCAGTTGTAGTTTCAGATGCAAAAGCGCAGGAAATTGGAGAAAATAAAATATTTTTAATTGATTCTTCTTATGATTTCAGTGAGCGCTTGGAAATAACGGCGACTCTGAAGAAAATTGGAGTAAACGCGTATTTTTATGTTGAAGACGATTATTATAATAATTTATCAAGAAATTCTAAGTCAGAATTTGATTCGCATTTAGATTCTTTGGTTTTAGATTTTGACAATACGGTATATCCAAAAACAAGAGAAGTGTTTGGATATGAATGGAGCCCTGGAATTGACAATGACGGCAAAATTACAATTCTTTTCACAAAAACAAAAGAAAATATTGGAGGATATTTCAATCCAAGCGATGAGTATAAAAAAAATGAGGTGGCTGAAGAAAGAAGCAATGAAAGAGAAATGATTTATTTAAATATAGTTTTTATAGGAGATAATAGAATAAGAAGTTTTCTTGCTCACGAATTCCAGCATATGATTACCTGGTATCATAAAACTAAGCTAAGAAATATTACGGATGATATATGGCTGAATGAAGCAAGGTCGGAATATGCTTCTACGGCAATAGGATACGACAATAACTATATGGCTAGTAATTTAAGGGCAAGAGTTAAAAATTTTGAAATTAATCCAGTTGACTCTCTTACGGAGTGGCAAAATAAAATATATGATTATTCTTCCGTTAATTTATTTTCCCAATATTTGGCTGACCGTTTTGGAAAAGAAATATTTAAGAGAATGATAGATAATAATAAAATTGGAATTCAAAGCATTGATAAAGCATTGTCAGATTTATATTATAACGATACTTTTCAGTCTGTATTTAAAGACTGGACCATAACTAATTATGTGAATGGAACATTGCAAGATAACAAATATAGTTATCAGAATGAAAACCTTAATTATGAAAATTTTCACATTCAGCCAGAAAATATTTATGAATTAAATTCTAATACTGAGATAAACATAGAGGATTCTATTAGAGACTGGAGCAATGGATATTATAAACTTAATATAGAAGAAAAAAATTGTGAAAATGCCAGTAAAATTCAAATTAATTTTGACGGACAAAACATAGGGCAATTTTCTGTTTCTAATGTGATTTCCTATGAAGATGGTACAAAACAAATTAAAGAATCAAGTTTAGATGACAGTCAAAATTCCGGTTTTTATATTTCCTGTTTAGACAAAAGCATCTCTTCCATTACTATAATTCCCATAAGCCATAAAAAAACTGCTGGCTTTGGAAATAATATTGATAAATATTCTTTTTTAATTTCAGCAAAAATCATTAAAAGCAATAAGTATGAAAATAATTCTCTTTTAAAATCGCTGGGAGACAGCAAGGTTTATTTGATAGAAAACGAAAAAAAAAGATGGATAACAAGCACTGCGGTATTTATTTCCAATGGTTATAATTGGAAAGA
>DAOWDS010000013.1 GCA_030638895.1 Candidatus Moraniibacteriota bacterium
AAATTTTTTTTCATATAAAAACAAAATATCTTTTTATAACCCATTCAAAAATAACATCCTCAATTTCTCTTAAATTTGCGCGTAAATTGGTTTGAAAAAAATTGAATGATATTGGATATTTATTTAAAGTTTTTTCAAGTCAAGATTGCGTGAACCTGCTTATCAACAGGCAGAGATGGGATTGTGGAAGTTATTTTTAAATTAGCCGCAATTAACAAAAGATTTATTTTTGAATTGCGACTGCTCCAGAACTTGACACTATATAAGCGATATTGCTATATTCTACTGTTACAAATTCATTGTTGTTGTTTTCAAGATTATGCATTGCTTTTAAATCTGCTATTTCGATTGTCATTTCTTGATTTTCTTTTTTAAGATCTGTCAGCCTATTTTCATATTTTTCAATTTCATATCCATTAGTAGCGATACTGCTCATTTGGAATATATATATTAAACTCGTCGAAAGAATTATAGCAATAATAAATATACCGAGAATTTTTTCACCTTTTTTTATTCTCTGAGAAACAGTTATTTTTTTCGTTCCGTTTCTCTTAAAATTAAGATCTTTAATCACTATTGTTTTTAACATAAGACTAAAAAAATTAAAATATTATATTTTTTTTGCTATTCTTAATTTTGCGCTTCTTGATCTTGGATTGGAAAATACCTCTTGCTCTCTTGCCATAACTGGTTTTTTAGTAAGAATTTCTAATCTTTTTTTATGTTCGCAAACACATATTGGAATTTTTGAATCACAAATACAATGTTTGGATTCTTTTCGAAAAAATCTCTTTACAATTCTATCCTCAAGAGAATGGAACGATATTATGCATATCCTTCCACCAACATCAATACGATCAAGGATTTGAGGCAAAACGGCCTCTAAGTTCTCAAGTTCTCTATTTACCGCTATTCGAAATGCCTGAAAAGTTCTAGTTGCAAAATGTATCTTCTGTTTTTTATATTTTTGAAAAACTGCTTTAGAAATTATCTCAATAAACTGCCTGGTATTAACAATTTTTTCCTTTTTTCTCGCGCTAACTATTTCTCTTGCAATAAGACTGGCATATTTTTCTTCTCCGTAATTTTTCAAAATTGATTTGATTTTCTCTTCGCTCCAATTGTTTATAATATGTTCAGCACTTATACGATCGCCGCAGTCACATCTATCGCCTCCTATTCTCATATCCAAAGGAGCATTTTTCAGAAAAGAAATTCCTATTGTGTCGCTATTAAGCTGTTGTGAAGAAATTCCCAAATCAAGAAAAAAAATATTAATCGGATAAAAATTATGTTTTTCTATAAGTTCTGGAAAATCAACAAAATTACCTTTTTCTAAAATTACTCTATTAGAATATTTTTCCAGTTTTCTTTTGCTTTCAATTAATGCTTCATCATCTAAATCAATTCCAAGTAATTTTCCATCTGGAGAAATTTTTTTAAGAAACTCTTCGGAATGGCTTCCGCCGCCAATTGTTCCATCAATTAAATTCTCTCCTTTCTTTGGGCTTGCAATCTTAATAACTTCTTCTAATAAAACCGGGACGTGAAAATACATTATCCTAATTGTTAAATTGTTAAAATTGTTGCCGTCCTGAATTTAGTTCAGAATGACAGGATCATTCATAATTTAAATTTTATACTCCAAGCTCGCCTAATTTTTCCGCAATATCTCCGCTTTCCTTTTCTGTCTTCTTTTTGTATTTAATCCAAGTTTCTTCGTCCCAAACCTCTAATCGATTATACAGTCCTCCTATGACAACTTTTTTCTTAAGTCCCGCGTATTTTCTTAAATAGTCAGGAAGAATTATTCTGCCTTGCTTATCAATTTGAACATCCATAGCACCCGCAAGCATTAATCTGGAAAAAGCTCTTGTATTAGATTGACTGATTGGCAGACTACTTAATTTCCCCGCTAAAATTTTCCATTCATCAACAGCATATAAAAATAAACAGCCATCCAATCCTCTCGTAACGACGGCTCCCCTTTTTAAATCATTTCTAAATTTTACCGGCACTGCCAATCTTCCTTTTTCATCTAAGTTATGATTATACTCGCCAATAAACATATTATTTTAAAAAAAAATTATCCACATTAATTTTATCTTTTCCCCATTTTTATCCACATTTTTACCATATATTTCCATTATACTCCACTCTACATATAAGTCAAACCATCTTGTTCCACTATACATAATAATTTATTTTGGCTTGTTTTAAATATTATTGTTAAAACACACATAAAAAAATGGATAAACTATCCACAGTTTATCCATTTTTTTATTAAATTAAGCTTTGCGCGTTAGACGCTAAGCACCCAATTGAACGCTTAGTGCCTTTATTGGAAAATATTCAAATTCTTACGCAATAAATTAATATTTCCTTTGAATAATAATGTCGGCTAAATCATTTAGAAATTTTTTATTTACTTCTGAAATTTTTAAATCATTCAAACTTTCCTTTGCATCTTTGATTAGCTCTTTTGCTTTGTTTTTTGAAAATTCCAAAGATCCGGTTTTTATAATAACATCTCTAACATTGTTTATATTATTGCTGTTTATATTTTCATTGCCAAGAGCGTTATTTAATATCTGTCTTTGGACGCCATCTGCCTTTTCCATGGCATTGGCAATTAAAAGAGTTTTCTTCCCCTCTTTGATATCTGACCCAACATGCTTTCCAGTCTTTTTTTCATTACCAAAAATTCCAATTATATCGTCCTGAATTTGAAAAGCTATGCCAGCAGGAATAGCAAACCTACTCAAAGAGCTTAAGAATTTCTCATCAGATCCGGCCAAAATTGCCCCAATGCTAAGAGGACCTTCAATTGTATATTTAGCAGTTTTGTATTTTTGCATTTCAAAAATCTTTTCAATATTAAAATTTTCCGTTTTATTTATAGTTAAATCTAATGCCTGTCCAAATATTGTATGATAAACAATTTCGTCTAAATTATTTAAAGCTTTTACTTTAAGATCGTTCTTAAAATCAGAATTATTTAAAATTTTATAACCGAGAGTTAAAGCTAAATCGCCAACAATAATTGCCATTGAAATTCCAAAATGTTTTGAATCGGTATTTTTAAACTTATCTTTAGCTTTTTTTTCATAGCTATAATGCATAGAAAAATCACCATGGCGAAAATCATCACGGTCAATAATGTCATCGTGAATTAAAAAATAAGAATGTATAAGCTCAACCGCAATAGAAGTTTTCAGAGCTTCATTTCTCTTTTTTCCTCCTCCAATAATATAGCCAAAATAAAAAAGGATTGGGCGGATTCTTTTTCCGGAATTTAAAATAAATTTTTCTAAACTTTTTATTATTTCTAACAGTTCCTCCGAATTATTATCAATTTTGACTCGCTTAATTTCAGATTTAAAAAATATTCTTAACTCGCTATTTACTTGTTTTTTTAATTTATCAAGATGATCGCCAATTTCCATAACTTTTTATTGTTGTTAAAAATAAAGATCTACGTATTGTGCTTTTCCTTTCAAAAAAATTTTTACAGCAGAGCCTTTGCCTATTCCTTCACTCTCAATGTTAATTCTTCCCTTATGCACGTCAATAATTTTTTTCGCTATAAACAGGCCTAAGCCGCTGCCAGAAGCATTTTCATTTATGGCATTTTTGCCTCTTTGAAATTTCCCAAAAATCTTTTTCTGATCGGCCTTGCTTATTCCAATCCCTGTATCCTTAATAACAATTTTGACATATTCTTTGCTATTACTAATATTTATATCAATTCCCCCATTTTTTGTATATTTACAAGCATTATCAATTACATTCATAAAAACCTGTCTTATATAATTAGGTTCAACCTCCGCATTCAAAACATTTAAACCAGTTTCAAATTTTATATAAATATTTTTATTTTCAAAATTTGGTTTTAAAGTGTTTATTGTTTCTTTTATAATTTTTATTATAGAAACTGATTTAAATTGAAACTTCAAAAAACCACCTTCTAGTTCAAGAGCATCTAACATGTCATTTGTTATATTATTCAGTCTATCAGTGCTTACAAGTATTCTTTTTAACATTCTTTTCTTTTCTTTCTCGGGCAAATTTTTAAAATCTCCTTCATACCACATTGAAAGCATTCC
>DAOWDS010000021.1 GCA_030638895.1 Candidatus Moraniibacteriota bacterium
ATTTTTGATTTGTCTCTTCCAGCTTTCTATTTCCTTTTTCAAGACGCCTTGTATAATGATTTATTTTTCTGTAAGCTTTTTTCAATTCACTCATAACTTCCTTTTCTTTTTTAATGCTATTGACAAGTTCTCGACTAAAATATAAAAACGTTATTAAAATTCCTGCTTTTAAAAACTGCGCTGTAACATCATTCGATAAGAGAAATACATCAAGAATAAGAATTATTGAGATTACAATCATTAAAACTTGAGTTATGAAAGTTTTAATGCCCATTAATTTATGTTTTGTAATAGCATAGGCGGTAAAAGCAAGCAAAATAATTATTGAATAATCTCCAAAATAATATAAATGAACAATGCCAAAAAAAAGCGGAAGTGTTATATTAAATATAATATTCGCCAAATAGAATATAAGAATGCCAATTAAAAAATATTCTATCTTTATTTTTTCTCTTGTGGAAATTTTTAAGTATCTTTTTGTTAAAGGGTATATAGTTGAACAAATTATAAAAAATATAACAATCAAAAAAGAAAACATCCCTGAGCCATAAATAATTTTAATATCGCTGCCAAGAAATTCTACATCGCTCACAATTAAATTAGTTAATCCGGTTAAAACTGCAGCGCTTATTCCGCACAATAAAACCGCTGTACTAAGAAAACGATATTTATGATGTTCTTTAATGAGATATATTGTAAAAAAATATAGAAATAAAAAAAATATAGGAGTAACAAACCAAGCGATTTTAAGAAAAAATATAGTTAGATAGACTTGACTGTCAATTACTCTTGCTAAAAAAGCAAAATTGACCCAAAGAAACATTGAAGCCATCATCAAAATAAAAATCTTGCTCGTCTTAGATTTGGGATTATTGAAATAGACTACACAAGACAAACACACACCGACAAGGTTAATAAGGAAAATTAAAATTTTATGAATTAAAAAATAATCTAATATCATAATAAAAAATTACCAATTAAAACAAAAATTAACAAAACGATTGGTTCTATAGCTGCAAGAAAATAAAACATATTATTATTTTCTATGCTCTTCAATTTATTAATATAATAAAAACTATACAGAAAGACTAAAAACAATAGCAAGAAAACATTAGAAAGAATACCGAGATATATACCATAAAATAAAAGTAAGAATCCTAAAATATTTAGATAAACAATAATTTTAATACTTGTTTCTTTTCCAAATAAAATGGGGATAGTTAATAATTTTTCTTTTCTATCACTCTTTATATCCCTGATATCAAGCAAGATTTGAATAATAAAAATCCTCAAAAAAATAAATACTGCGACAAAAATTGTTTCGTATGTAAAAAAATAAGAATAATAAATAAATAAATAAAACACCAATACTGACCAAACCAAAGCAACAAAAAAATTTTTAAAAGCAGCTATTCTTCTTGTTATTTTTTTAAAACACTTGCTATAAAACAAACCTAAAATAATAATCACTGAACCTAAAAATAAACCAGTTATACTCCCAAAATAAAACAATAGAAGCTCTGAGGCAACAACAGAAATAAAGATTAATAATGGAATTTTTTTATTCTTTTTTAAATACGTAACTCTTTGTGTGTTTGTCAAAACGTCCGTCTTCATATCTTTAAAATGGTCATTCAAGTAAATCGCATAAAATATCAAATAAATGATTGCTAAAAAATCTATGGTAACTAAAACATCTAATAAAATAGACGCCAAAAGAACAATGCTTACCGCGCATAAAGCAAATATATGGCCGCCATAAATAAATTCATTTTTCACAAATTTAAAAAACTGCCTTATTCTCATTTATTATGATTTAGAATTAGGAGATCACAAAATGGAAACTATACGCAAATTAAACAATAGCTTTTAACATTTTTTAAATAATTTTGTGAATACAAAAAATTTATTTTTCAATACATCTATTTTTTTCATCATAATATTTTTATTTTAAAACATTTTATTTATTATATTATACCACAAAGCAAAAAATAACAAAAATTCCTTTTAGAAAAAAGATTAATCTTATTTTACATTGTTAGAAACAAAAAACATTTTAAAGCTCCCAAATATCAAAGTGCTTCCATTTTATAGTTTTTATTTATTTTAATCTCTTATTTTTATCTCATAATTAATTTGCTCTATTTTTCTTAAATTATGCTTCGCTTGGTCATATTTAGTCCGTAAATAACCAATCATGTCAAATTCTGTCAATTCAGACATAATTGCATTAATAGTTTTTTTTATTTTTTCTACTTCGCCTAAATTTCCGCTTGCTGCTTCGTTTACAGCTTTTCTAACCAGCTCTCCGGTTAAATCGCAAATACCGCCTAGATAAATAACAGGATCTAAATCAATTTTATTGATTTTGTCTATTTTTTTGCCGGTTACAATTAAATAGAGCATTTTTGCCTCCACATATTCTTCAGCACCCGCTCTATAAGATCCTTCTTCTGAGATTCGCTTGTGTCCAAATTTTTTTTCCAGCTTTTGTAAAATTTTTTCTGTTTCAGCAAGCTTCTTCTTAGCTTCTTTAACATCACCTCTATGCAAAGAAAAAATTATTCTTTTAGAATTACGCGATGCAACACCAGATAAATTAATAATCCAAGATCTCTCGCTCTCCTTTTTATCATATTCTTTTTTCAATTTCTTGATAAATTTTTTGTTGATCATATTTTTGGTTTTAATTAATAAGTTACGTGAAAATATTCAAAACCTGTTTTGATTATAGCAAGTTTTATTTATTATAGAAACTGCTCAAAATAAAAAACTAAACTTTTAAAAAGTTTAGTTTTTTGTATAAAATAATTTCATAAATCTATCTCGCAAAATGCGCGAACGCCCTGTTTGCTTCTGCCATTTTTTGGACATCTTCTCTTTTCTTCATTGCATTTCCAGTTCCGTTTATTATATCTAAAATTTCCTCTGCTAATTTTTTTGACATTGGCTTTCCTTTTCTTTCTTTAGCAGCTCCTATCAGCCATCTGAAAGCTAATTGCATTCTCCTATCACCGCGAACTTCTATCGGAACTTGGTAAGTCGCCCCTCCAATTCTTTTTGACTTGACTTCTAAGATAGGAGCAACTTTATTAAAAGCTTCTTCAAAAGCTTCAACTGGATCTTTTTTTATCTTTTCTTTAACAATATCAAGGGCCTTATAAACAACACCAATAGCAACAGTTTTTTTACCGTCTTCCATTATATAATTGATAAATCTAGCCAGCAACGCGCTATTATATTTATAATCAGGCTTTATGCCTCTGTCAATTTTCTTTTTTCTTCGTCCCATGGTTTAGTGCTTTTAAAAGTTAAATGCAAAATTATAATTTTAAAAAATATAACTCTTTTATCTGTAAAATTCAGATACTAATTTCCAATTATCAATTTACAATTATCAAATAATTTGAAAATTTTGTCATTGGAAATTGATTGAAAATTGTGAATTTAAAATTACAAACTAACTATAACGGATTTTAAAAAACTTTTTTAATCTTTATCTTGCTAGCTCACATTTTAACATTCATGCTTACTTTGGTTTTTTCGTTCCATACTTGCTTCTTTCCTGTTTTCTTCCCTCTACTCCGCCAGCATCTAAAACTCCTCGAACAATATGATATCTTACTCCGGGAAGATCTTTTACTCTTCCGCCTCTAATCATAACCACTGAATGTTCCTGTAAATTATGTCCGATACCAGGAATATACGCCGTTACTTCAGAGCCGTTTGTTAGCTTTACTCTGGCAATTTTACGCAATGCCGAGTTAGGCTTTCTGGGAGTTACTGTTCCAACCTTAACACAAACACCTCGCTTAAAAGGATTTCCTTTCTTTGCTATTGACGGCTTATTTTTCAAGAAATTAAAATTACGCGCAAGAGCTGGGGTTTTTGATTTTTTTGTAAATTTTTTTCTTGATTTTCTGACTAATTGTTGTATAGTTGGCATTAATATCAAATTAAATAAATTTATTATTAAAACAGTTAAAAATAACACAAAAGTAGAAGTTTGTGTAATTCTTACTAGATTCTTAATTATATTTTATAATTTAAAGGTTAACAGAAACTTAATAATGTGTCAACCACATTTCAAATTTTACAGCTTATTTGCTCTAATTGTCCTATTTTGTTTGGGATGGTTTGTTCTTATTATATTCTCTTATAAAACTTGAAGCGGGGTCAAAAATAAATATCTTAACCCGAATATAATCATAAGTAATTCAAGATTGCCAATAATTAAAAAATCAAAATACCATTATCAGAATTATAAGCTGAAATCCAATAAATAACAAAAATATATCAATTAAGCATATTCATCATATTGAAAAGCAACTCTGTACTATCTGTAAAAACAACAAACAAAAAAACTAAAATAGGCCATATAATCAGCCTAAAACCGCCAAGGAAAAAAATAAAGATTAAGAGCATTAACATTCCATTTCTTTCTAATATTTCCCTGACTCTGCGCATTGAGTATGGCAAAAAATGAAAAAGTATTTTAGAGCCATCTAGAGGGGGTATTGGAAGTAAATTGAAAATTGCTAAAAGAATATTTATAAAAATTATCAATCCAAATAACATTATTATGGAAGAATTTATTTCTTGCATTATCATAACACGAACAATGATTCCAAAAATCACAGCTATTATAAGATTAGAAATAGGCCCTGCTAATGCGACTAACATTTCTCCATTTTTCTTATCCCTCAAATTATATGGGTTATAAGGCACTGGCTTTGCCCAAGCAAATATAATACCAACACCAGAAATAATTAGAAATAATGGAATTAAAACAGAACCCATTAAATCAATATGTGGAATTGGGTTAAGTGTAAGCCTGCCCATATGTCTTGCTGTTGGATCTCCCAAAGAATCTGCCATCCAGCCATGAGCAAACTCATGGATAACCGCAGAAAATACTAAAATAGCAACAACAAATATCGCAATAACAAAGTCCATGCTTGCCAAAATTAATGAATTAGTTTAATATGTAAATATTATTAAATAATAAGTTAATTCTATATTTATGAGCAAAGTATGTCAAGTTTGTGGCAGAGGAACAAGAGCAAGTCAGTCTCGCAGCCATTCAAATGTTGCTACCAAGAGAAAACAATTTATAAATATCCAGAAAAAAAATATTGACGGAGAAAAAGTGAAGATTTGCACGAAATGCATTAAAACGGCAGCTAAAAACAGGACTTAGATGCTATTTTATCATATATTCGTGACTTTCTATTTATTAAAAACAAGCGGATAATTCGCCTGTTTTTATTTTAAACAGAAGACTGTAAATTTTTATTTTCCTTCCCAAAATTTTTCCGCTTCCTCTTCCATTTCCTCAAGTCTTGTGTAGTAATCTGGAAATTCATTCAAATGCGCCAACGCGATTTTTCCTGTCATTACCGGATTATCATCGGTTACATTTGTACGCGCGTCAACAAGGCCGTGCTCCAATTCCACATCCATCCCTATTCTAAATTGCTCAACATTGAATTTGCTCCAGTTGACTCCGAGATTCTCCCCTATTCTTTCGGCTTCTTCAGCTGTAAAAACTTTTTTTGCGCTCATATTTTCTATAATTAAAAATTAATATTAATTTATTCACAAAATTCTAATCTTTCATTAATTTAATCCCCAATCCAGAAATTTTACCACCTGCAAAAATCAAAATAAAGACAAAAAGCGACCAGCTGGAAAGATTTAAAAGTTTTAAAATAAATTCTTCCGGTATTATTTTTTTTATTTGTTCGCCTATCTGATTTTTAAGAGTTTCTTCAAGTTGAGCTTTCTGCTCCTCTTCTAAACTTTTAAGATAATTCTGGTCAATTAATTTTGATTTATCAATATTGGTTGTAATAGTATCATCAATATTTTCATTCTTGTTGTCAAGATGAACAACTCCTTCGCTATTATAAGAAAAAACTTTTGGCGACTCTTTTTTTGCCATAAAAATATTATATGAAGCATATATTCCCCAAAAAATTACAGCGATCCCAACAATTAATAATAAATAGCCAATTATTTTGTTTTTTGTTTCCATGGTTTTGTTTTTAATTATTAAATTGCTATTAATAAGATTCTTTATATAATTAAGACTTACACATTTGGATAAATAATGTGTATAAATGTCATCCTGAACTTGTCGAAGCATTATGTTTGTATAGGTAAGATCCTTCAACAAGTTCAAGATGACGAGCTAGTA
>DAOWDS010000014.1 GCA_030638895.1 Candidatus Moraniibacteriota bacterium
GGACCGAAAAATCAATTGAATTCAGAAAGCTCTGGAAATGATAGATTATAGCGTCTTGCTCGTCAATTGATTTCAAGGAGAAATTAATTGACGAAACCATTAAAACGGATTTTATACTTCCATTTTTCATTAAAACAACACTGTCTTTTATTTCAGCAATTTCAAGATATTTTTGAGAACTAAGACCCTTTTTATTTTGTTTTTCTGGAGTGGACATAATATATAATTTTAAGTTTATTTAATGTATTTCTAAATTCAATAATTTTTATAAAATATCAAGATATAAATCTTTTTTAATTTTCATTGAATGATCAATTTTCAAATTGTCATTGCGAGAAGGCTAAACGAGTGAAGTGAGAGAAAAGCCGACGCGGCAATCCCGAAACTAAGAGCATTAAACCGTAATATAATATTATACGATACTAACCTCGGGATTGCTTCGTCATTCCACTTCGCTATCGCTCCGCTTCATTCCTCACAATGACAATAGCGTTTGGAAATTCAGTCATTGGAAATTGGAAATTGAATTATATCTTATCTTTCGGCCTTGCTTTTATTTCATATGGCATACTAACAGAAGTACTGGTGTCAAGCAGCCATGATAATTCTTTAATCCTGTTTTTTGACACTGGGATTGCTTGGATTTCTTTTGGAGCCTGTTTTTTTTGTGTTTGTTTAAACATTCTTTCATCTGGCTCTCTTCTCCAAACATAAAGATGCGAGGTAGTATAAAAATTTATTATATTTGATATCCACCTTGAAACAGTAAATCCTTTTGGCTTCCAAAAAGCAAAAGCTAAAGTAAGAATAATCGTGGGAATAGCAATAACAATAAAAAAAGAAAGGCGAAAAAAAGTAAACGCAATAAGTAAGACTCCGAACCCGATAATTAGAAAAAGCGCCTGTTTGCCGGTAAACGGACCCACTACTTTATCTTCTACATTTATAAATTGTGGAACGGAATATTGCATATATTATGAATTATGAATCATGGTCTTTAAATTTTTTATTAAACCGCAAAATTAAAATATTCATTGGCTATTTAGATGTTGAGAGTTAAATGAATGTTGGTTATGGAATGTTGGTTATTTTTTGATTATTATATCTTTAAAAAATATTTATTCTTCATTCATTTTCGAAAAATCTATCTTTTTCATCCTCGTTGAATATGGCAGAAAAATTTTTTCGTCAACAGATTTTAAAATTAAATTAAGCTGTCTTCGTTCTTCTTCATTCATATTTTTTGTGTTTTTGTCATGATATACATATTGAACTCTTTCAAGATTTGAATGCTGATAATATCCCATTTTTTCCTTATAGTCTTTCATCCAAAATTTTACAAGAGGCTTCATCGGAATCGGCATGCTTTTAAGTTCAATTGATTTTCTGCTACTGATTTGCTGTTCTCCAACTATTGGATATTTTTTTATAAGAACCTCAATCGGTTTTAAAATTATCGTATCTGACATTCTTTCTCTTTCCTTCTCTTTTTCTATTTCCGCCATCCTTTCCATTTCCTCCTCTCTCTTTAAGAGCTGTTCTGTCAGCTTCTTCGGCTTCTCTTTTGGAATCTCTCCACCCAACTTCAAAATCTCATCTTCAATACCGGGGAAATAGTCTTTGATGGGGTAGAAAATTTCGGTGAGAATTATTAGAGTTATTTCTTTTGAATCTTCATCGCTTGAATTTAATTTCTTTTTTATTTCATCTCGCATATTTTCTATCGCAGCTTCTTTAAAAACAGTTCTATAAATAATATCATTAAGTTCTTTCAATTTAAATCTTTCAAATTTATTTTTTTTTACTATTTTAATAATCACATCAACCGCTTCTACGCTGGAAAGAAAATCCGAGATATGATTAGGAAGTTTATTTATTTTTTTTTCAAAATTATCATCTATCATAATAATAAACAATTACTTATTACCCCCCCCATCTCTTATCTGTCATCACATATTTGAGAGCATCTTTATGTTTTGCTTGTCTAGGGCCAGGTGTGGCTACAAGAACTTTAAGTTCTTCAATAATAATGTCTCTTTGCGCTCCTGTTGTTGTTCCTGTTGAACTTGAAATCTGAAGTTTATTTGTGTATTCTACAGCTTCTCTTAATTGCGCGTCATTAAGATCTCCTAAAGATTTTAATTCATTAATAAACTTCGTATATTCGCCTTCTTCTTCACTAGCCATAGACATAAGAACGGGATGGTCAGGGTCGGTCCTATCCATAGATTTAAATGAATCTTTGATTGACCTTGAAGTCTCTTTTGATCCTTTTTCAAGAGTAGCCACAAGCTTTGCCACATCAATATCAACATTACCAGAACCGTCTCTTAATCCTTTAATATTGCTAGGATCTTTTTGATAATCCGCAAAGTTTTCTTTTTCTTCTCTTGTTTTTGATTCATGAAATTTTTTATATTCATCTTTACCAAGACTATCTTTTAATTGATCCTCTACTACATTATCTTTAAGAGCATCTTCTTTGATCTTATTATAATCTCCATCAGCAACTAATTTTCTAACTTTTTTTCTTTTATTTTCCTCATCTAAAATTAAATCTGGTCTAACTTTTTCTTGTTCTGAGGTTTTCATATCGTGCGCAGATGATCTTCCATGAGCGCTCATAAACGCATCTTTGTCAAATTCTTTTACAGCTTCTTGTCCTACAACCTTACCTTTCTTATTTACTTTGTCTCGCATTATTACTTTGCCGTCAGCGCCTATTTTGTCTTTTGAAAATAATTTTGTCAAATTTTCATCAGTCATTTTTCTTCCAGAATCCTTACTTAGTAGATTAAACATAGCTTGCGTCCTTTCAGCTTTTTTATTCATATTAAGCTTAGGACTATCAACATAATTCTTTTTATCCACATCAGTCATTCTGTCCATAAGCTTCTCTTCTATGGCAACTTTTTCTTGATGCTTCTCTGCCTGCGCTACTTCTTGCTTAATCTTCATCTCTCCTATAAATGGTATTTTCTTTATTACTCCGCCCGCTGTTTTGGCTAATTTGTTATATTCTTTAAATCTTCCTTCTGTTTTTCCCTTTAACGTTGAATGAATTCTGCCAGCAGGAGCTCCTACCGCCCTTTTTCCTGTCCCACCTGCCAATTTAACTCCAGCCCAAGTTCCCATGGCAATTTTGCCGATTCCCATTGTGCCTCCAATAAGCGCGCCGGAGCCAGCCATGCCAAGCTGCTTGGTTACTGGAATAACCATCAAAAGCATTGCTATAGAAACACAATAAGGAATAATTTCAGCAATTACAGCAGTAACCCCATCTAGTCCGGCCTTTGAAGTTGGAGAACTATATGTCGTCAGCGAGATTGCCATTTGGCTTGATAAATATACAAAAAATACAAAAATAGGTCCGAATAAAGAATATTCAAATAATTTTTTCCACCAAGTTGCGGCATGACTGCTCAATCCCGGTATTATTATTCCCAAAAAAGCAACTGGGGAAAGAACAACTAAAATTGCAAGGACAGTTAAACGAATAAGCAAAAATCCCGCCAACAAAATATAAACAAATCCCATAATCAAAGTAAAAATTGCGGCAAAGCTTACTCCAATTGCATTTTCCATGCTCAGGCCCGTCTCATTCTTGACATTGCCGCCAATATCATAAGTTGCTAAAAACACATTGTCAACAATTGATGTCAAATTTCCCATCGCGCCATTGCTTTGGCCAAAACCATTGTCCATCCAGCTAATTATCTCATACATAAAAACTTGTCCTAAGTCAATAATAATAAGCGCTACTATCGCGCTAAAATTTATTAAAAACAAGGCTATTATAAACTTAAGAAGAAGACTTTTAACGCCATATTTTGAAAAACGAAGAATTGTTGAAAAAGCAATAAGAAGAAGTATAAAAATAAAAAATGTGTTAGCAAAATCACGAATTACCTCCCATCCGGGCATAATAGGATTAGCCGGATTGTTAAAATCAAAAACTGCGGTATAAATTCCGGGTTCAAGCATCACATCAACAAGATACGCGCCAATTTTTACAACAAAAGCGGCAGCCCATAAACAAACGTAAGATACTAAATATAAGACAGAAAACACAATTTTAGACATAAGTCCACCCACAACATCCCATGCATCCGCTGCGCTTGCTTTATGAATCGGCATACTAATACTTATCACCGCTATCAATAACAGAAAATATTTTTGTTTTAACACGCTTTGAGATAGATTGAAAGATGTCGCTATACTTATAAAATTAGCGAAACAGCTTCTAATTTTTTTAAACATAATGATATAAATAACTTAATAAAATCCTTTTTTATTATAAATAAATTAAAAATTATATAAAAACTTAATTTATTATACCATAAAATAAATAAAAGCAAAATCCCGCAATTGTGTTTGACCTCTATTTGCGCCTCTATTTGCGCTGAATTATCTCCGACAATTTTTTCCAGTCATCCAATCCCAATTCCTGCGCCCGAGCTTTCAAATCTATTTCCGCATACGATAAAATTTCTTCGCTTTGTTTTTTATCAAGCTGCAAACCAGACGAAAGATTATTTACTAATTTTTTTCGTTTGGCTGAAAATCCGATTTTCATAATTCTGAATAGATTTTTATAATATTCTTTTGAAAAATCACGCTTAATATCGATTATTTTTAAAATCGCTGAATCAACTTTCGGACAAGGATAGAAAGAGGTGTTTTTTACAAAATCAATAATTTTCGGCTCTCCGTATGTTTGAACGCCAAGCGCTATCATACTTAATTTTCCAGGTTTTGCGCAAATTCTTTCTGCCACTTCTTTTTGCGTCAATAATACAATAATTTTCGGCAGAACATCATTTTCCAAAAACAATTTTATAATAGGAGAAGTTATGTAGTATGGAATATTTGAAACAAGTTTAAATTTTCCGTTTTCAGAATATTTTTGGACAAGCTCTCTTATGTTTATTTGTAAAATATCATTATTGATAACTTCCACATTTTCAAATTTATTCTTTAGCATTTGCGAAATTTTGACGTCCTTTTCAATAGAAACAACTTTTCTGCATTTTTCCGAAAGTTCCTTTGTTAAAATTCCAAGTCCCGGACCAATTTCAAAAACAACATCATCGCTGTTTAAATCTGAACAAATAATAATTTTTTTAAGAACTTTTTCGTCAATTAAAAAATTCTGTCCTAAGCTTTTGAGAATTTTAAGATCTTCTTTTTTAAAAATATTTTTTATTTCTTCTTTTGATAACATATTTTGGAATTTGGAATGAATTTTGAATAACTCAACTTTTAAACATCGCTGTTATTCTAAACAATTTGACAATGTAGCAATACAACAATAGAGCTATATTCAATCAACATTAATATAATTAGATTCACTAGCATCTCCATCTAAATAATTATATCCCTGATTTTGAAAATCAACTAGATGTTTTGGTATGTCAGCAATAAATCTTGAAGGATAATTTGCCTGAGTTGATCCAAAAATTCTCCTTACTTTCGCAAATATAAGATGAACTTTGTTTTTTGCTCTTGTTATGCCAACATAACACAATCTCCTTTCCTCTTCCATTTCAGAAAGATTATCCAAACTCATAGAATGAGGAAGAAGCCCTTCTTCAAGTCCGATAATAAAAACCGCGTCATATTCCAATCCCTTCGCGGAATGCAATGTCATTAGAGTTGCCGCATCCTGATTATCGTCTATATTATCTAAATCAGTAGCTAGCGCAACTTCTTCTAAAAATAGCTTTATAGCTTCTTTTGTCGGAAATTTGTCATATTTTTCAATAGCGGTAAAAAGTTCTTGGACATTTTCCCATCTATTTTTTCCTTCTTCCGTGCCATCTATAATATATTCTTTATAATTTATAGACTTTAAAAAAAAGTTCAAAAATTGGCTGATTTTCATTTCGGACATTTTTTTCTCACACTCTTTTATTATATTCGCAAAATCCGTTATGCTGTTTATTCTTTTTTTTGTGATATTATTATGTTCAAGTCCGACAATCGCTTCTATTATATTTATTTTTTCTTTTTTCGCCGCATCAACAATTTTTTTAAAAGTGGTTTTTCCTATTCCTCTTCTGGGAATATTTATTATTCTTTCAAAACTTAGAAGATCGTTCGGATTTTGCATAAAACGAAAATATGCCGTAATGTTCCTTACTTCTTTTCTCATATAAAATTTTATACCGCCCACAATTCTATAAGGAACGTTGTAACGAATAAACATTTCCTCTATTGATCTTGACTGAGCGTTTGTCCTATATAAGATAGCTATATCCCTAAGTTTTACGTTCTTCTGAACATTTAATTTTGCAATTTCGGACACAATAAATTCTGCTTCTCCTTTTTCATCCGCAGCCTCATAAACAATAATTGGCTGATCAGATTTTTTACTTGAAAAAAGATTCTTTTCTTTTCGATTAATGTTTTTTGAAATTATGCTATAAGAAGCATCTAAAATTTCCTGAGTTGATCTGTAATTTTGCTCGAGAAGGACAGTTTTTGCTCCAGGATAGTTTTTTTCAAATTCTAATATATTTCTAATGTCAGCTCCGCGCCACTTATAAATACTTTGCCAGTCATCACCGACAACAAAAATATTTTTATATTTTTTACTAAGAAGATTTATTAATTTGTATTGAGCATAGTTGGTGTCTTGATATTCATCAACCATTATATATTTAAATTTTCTCTGATATTTTTTCAAAACGTCCGGATAATTTGAAAAAAGTATTATGGTTTGCATAATTAGATCATCAAAATCAAAAGCGTGGCTTTCTTTAAGTTCTCTTTGATATAAATTATAAATTTTGCTTACATTTTCTTGAAAAAAACCATCAACCATATTTCCATATTTTTTAGGAGTTTTTAGTTCGTTTTTCGCATTAGAAATTTCTGTAAGAACAGCTTTCGGATTAAACTGTTCTCTGTCTATTTGTAATTTTTTTATTATCTTCTTTATAATAACTTTTTGATCGTCGCTATCAAAAATAACAAAATCTTTTTTAAATCCAATAACTCCCGCTTCTTTACGCAAAATTTTTACACAAAGACTGTGAAAAGTACAAATTGTTGGAAAATCAACGGGGAAAGAGACGAGATGAGAATTAAAAGCGACTACATGTCTCGGCCTTTGAGAGTTCTTAGGGTATATGCTATTAAGTAAAAATATTACCCTTTTTTTCATTTCTCCAGCAGCCTTGTTTGTAAATGTGATAGCAAGAATATTATCGGGTTTAGATTTTTTGTTTGCTATTATATAGACTATTCTGTGCGTTAAAACTCTTGTTTTTCCGGATCCGGGACCAGCAATTACTAAAACAGGGCCCTCTGTAATTAAGATCGCCTCTTTTTGTTTTTCGTTCAAATTTTCTAAAATATCAATCATATAATTATTATAGCATATAAAAGTCGTAGGAACGAGATGTTATCCCGTTCTTTCCGCTTTTAAAATAGCCTGCGTACAATTTTTAGCCGATATTAAAATCAATCAATTATTATTCTATGCAAATATTATATTTGTGTTATAATTATAATATTATGACTTACGCGTTTGAATAAATAATATATATAAATGTCATGCTGAAACAATATCCTTCAACAGGCTCAGAATGACAGCAATCGCATAAGTCCTAAATATTTTATAAACAACAAAAATGATAAGCAGCGCCATATACAAAAAAATTTTTAAAGATTGCAGAGAAAATAACCTAGGCCTTTGGCAATGTCCGGGTTTTTTATTTGTCGCAATGGGTTTTATTAATATCTGCTCTATGCTTGGAGCATATATTATCGTAAAAGAATATAACATTCCGGAACTGGTTGTTTTTACTGTCAGCGTAATAAGCGTGCTTATTTTCAGCGTTGGATCTTCAATAACAAACGGGTTTCAGCAAATTGCTAATATAAATAGGATCAAATCTGAATTTGTGTCAATTGCTTCTCATCAGCTTAAAGCTCCTCTTTCTGGAATGCGCTGGGCAACAGATGTTCTGCTTGGCGAAAAACAAGAATGCTTGTCTAGTAAACAAATAGAGTATCTAAAAGACATTCAAGAAAATACATCAAGGATGATAAGGCTTGTCAATGATCTTTTAGATGTCTCAAAGATTGAATCTGGTAAAATGGATATTAATTTACAAAACACAGATCTTTCTGACATCCTAAAAACCGTTATTAAAGAGCTTGATTCTTTTGCGCTGGCTCATAATACGAAATTAGAAGTTGATATTGATCAAAATATAAAATTAGTAAAAACCGATCCTATTAGAATAAAAATGGTGATGCAAAATTTTATTGATAATGCTATAAAATATACCGGATTAGAAAAAGGAGTAATCAAAATTTCACTAAAAAATAAAGATGATGAAGTATTTTTTTCAGTAAAGGATAATGGCTCTGGAATTCCCAAAAAAGACCAAAAAAAGATTTTTGACAAGTTTTTCAGATCCGGTAATATTGCTAAAAAACAAACCATTGGCACGGGACTAGGGCTTTATATTGCCAAAGCGGCAATTGAAGGTTCAAATGGAAGCATTGGATTTGAATCAAAAGAAAAAAGTGGAAGCACTTTTTGGTTTAGATTGCCAAGAATATAAATTTTGAATGAATTAATTTTAAAACAAGAAATAATAATATTCTAAATTTTTAATAAAAAATATGGACAATAAAAAAAAGATTCTCGTTATTGAAGACGAAGCGACTTTACAAAAAGCGCTTAACGAAGTTTTGGTTCAGGAAGGATATGAAGTTTTAAGCGCTCTTGATGGAATAAGCGGACTGGATTTAATTTTAAAAGAAAGTCCGGATTTAGTTCTTCTTGATATAATTTTACCAAAAATGGATGGTTTTGATGTGCTAAAAAGATTAAAAGAAAAGGGTTCCGAAGTTCCGATTATCATACTAACCAATCTTAGTGATATAAATGATATACAAAAAGCGTTAGATTTAGGAGCTACTACCTATCTAGTTAAGGCCGATTTCCATTTAGAAGATGTTCTAAAAAAAATAAAAGAACTATTATCTAAGAATTAAAATTTTCCATACGTTGAAAAAAATTTTTTTTGTGATTAATAAATTATTGAGATTTATTATCAAATTGTTAAATTGTTTTATTGTCATTCTAAACTTGTTTCAGAATCTACTGAATATTGGGCTTGTTTGTTGTTTATTTCACAATGCGTAGATATAGCAGTCAAAATATCCTGAACTAAATTTAGGATGACACCCCTCAACAAGCTCAGGGTGACAATAAAACAATTTAACCATTTAGCAATTTAATAATTTAATAATATGCAAGTTGAAGACAATCAATTAAAATTATTTTTGTCGGATTTTGGCTTAATTTCTAAAAATGATTTAAAGCTGGCGCTTAGTGAATCTCTGAAAAAGAATCTAAGTTTAGAAGAGGTGGTGTTAAAAAAGAAGCTGATTTCAAAAGAAAAATTAAACAAGCTTAAAGCTTATATTTTAGGAATTCCTTTTGTGAATTTAAAAGAAAGTGACATTGATCCAGAAATTTTAAAAATTATTTCAGAGCCGGTTTCACGACAATATAAAGCAATAGCTTTTGACAAGCAGGGACTACAGCTTAAAGTCGCTATGCTTGATCCCAATGATCTTCAGTTTATTGATTTTATTAGCAAAAAAACCGGATTAAAAATAATTCCTTGCTTAACCGACGAAGAGGGTATAAAAAAAGCTTTAAAATTATTTCAAAAAAGTCTCAAGGCAGAATTTGGCGAAATGGTTGGCGATGTTGATATTTTCAAAAAAGAAGAGGGGGACGAAAGGCTTGTCATAAAATCAGAAGAAGGGAATGAAGAAGTGCAAATTGACCTTAAAAAAGCAGCAGAGGATTTGCCTGTTATAAAAATTGTAGATACATTGCTTAAGCATGCGATTTTACAAGGAGCAAGCGATATTCATATTGAGCCTGAAGAAAAAGATGTTGTCGTAAGATATCGCATAGACGGCATTTTACATGATGCTATGACGCTGCCAAAAGTTATTTTGCCTGGAATAGTCGCTAGAATAAAAATTCTTTCAAATCTCAAAATAGACGAACACAGGCTTCCTCAAGACGGAAGATTTAAAATTGAATCAAGTGATTACAGAGTAGCATTTCGTGTTTCTATAATCCCGGTTTTTGACGGCGAAAAAATAGTTATGCGCCTTCTCAATGAATCTTCAAATAATTTAACGCTTAAGCAAATTGGATTTAGAAAAAAAGATCTTGAAATTATTAACAATGAAATAAAAAAGCCAAATGGAATGATTCTGGTAGTCGGCCCTACCGGCAGCGGAAAGACTACTACTTTATATACTATTTCAGCAATTTTAAATACTCCTGATGTAAATATGAGCACACTGGAAGATCCCATAGAATACAGAATGCCCAGAGTTAATCAATCTCAAATTAATAGCAAGATAAATTTTACTTTCGCATCTGGACTAAGAGCTCTTTTGCGCCAGGATCCCGATATTATTATGGTAGGAGAGATTAGAGACAGGGAAACAGCAGAATTAGCAGTTCATGCCGCATTAACTGGACATTTAGTGCTTTCTACGTTACATACAAATAGCGCGGCAGGAACGTTGCCAAGACTTACGGAAATGGGCGTTGAGTCTTTTTTAGTCGCCTCTACAACTAATATAATAATATCTCAAAGACTTATCCGTAAAATATGCGCGAATTGCAAAGAAGAGTATAAATTTGACGAATCTTCCTATAATAGTTTTTCCAAAAATTTTGATATTGATATAATGTCAGAAATTATCAGAAAAAATAAAATTGTCGAGAAAAATTATAAAAATAACAAAGAAATGTGGCTTGATCTTAAATTCGCCAGAGGAAAAGGGTGTGAAAAATGTCGCAATGGATATAGTGGGAGATCCGGAGTCTTTGAAGTTTTGCAGGTTAATGACAAAATTAAAAAACTTATAAACGACTCTGCGCCTGGCGAAAAAATAGAAGAAGCCTCAAAAATTAATGGGATGACCACAATGCTAGAAGATGGAGTTATAAAATTTGTTCAGGGCATTACTACCATAGAAGAAATTATGAGAGTTACGAAGGAATAAATTGAATTGCTACATTGTCAAATTGTTATATCTCACTGGTTCGGAGTTGCACTCCGAACCCTAATGCACTTACAACAATTTTTCTACTCTAGTAGGCAACTATGTTTATTATATTGTTGTTAAATGGGATTATTTTGAAAAAGATACTGTTGGCAAACAATTTATCAGAGCAATTGATTTAATATCAGCAAATATTGCAGAAGAATTTGGAAGATATAGCAAAAAAGATAAAATGAAGTTTTACAGATATAGTTTTGGCTCGCTTAAAGAATCTTTGGATTGGAATGAAAAAGCAAGAATAAAAAAACTTTTAACAGAAGAACAATATAAGCATATTTTAGAAGAGTTAAATAAACTGCCAAAAGAATTAAATTATCTCATAAAGTTCACAAACAAAAAACTAACAATTTAGCAATTTAACAGTTTAGTAATGTAATGATATGCAATATTCCTATAAAGCAAAAAATAAAAACGAAGAAATTAAGTTTGGAAAAATAAATGCCAAAAATAGGGACAAGCTTCTGAAGAAATTAAACGCTATGGGTTTAACGCTTGTTTCTGTTCAAGAATCTCAAAAAAAAGAAAAGAGAAATTTTGAAATATCCAAAATTTTAAAAAGAGTCGGTGTCATAGATAAAATGCTTTTTACCCGCCATCTTGGAGTTATGCTCAAAGCAGGACTTTCTTTTTCAAGGGCAACTACAGTTTTAGCTGAACAAACTAATAACGCTTATTTTAAAGAAATTTTGGAATTCGTCAAAGAAGATATCCAAAAAGGAAATCAACTTGCCGACAGTTTAGCTAAATATCCAAAAGTTTTTGATGATCTTTTTGTTAATATGATAAGAGTCGGCGAGATGAGCGGTAATCTTGAAGAAGTTTTAGACATACTTTACATTCAACTGAAAAAAGAACATGAATTGACATCAAGAATAAAAGGGGCAATGACTTATCCTGCTGTAATAATATTTGCCATGGTTGTTATAGGAGTTTTGATGATGTTATATGTTGTGCCTTCTCTTTTAAAAATATTCACCGAAACTGGAGCCGAGCTTCCAGCTTCAACAAAAATGATTGTTTTTATAAGCAACAGCTTTCAAAATTATGGGTTGCTTATTTTAGTTGGATTTATTGCTTCCGCTTTTTTATTCTTAAAAATTATTAAAACTAAAACGGGAAAGAAAAAGTTTGATTTCGCGCTGCTTCATTTACCAGTAATAGGAAAAATAGTTTCTAAAATTAATATGGCGAGATTTTCCAGAACTCTCAGTTCTATGATTGCCAGCGGCGTTTCAATCGTAAAAGCTCTTGATATTATTTCCGGAACGCTTGGAAATACATATTATAAAAATTCAATAAAAAATGCTTGCAAGGAAGTTCAAAAAGGAGTTGCTCTTAGCGAGATTATAAAAAAATATGACAAGCTTTATTATCCATTAATGATGCATATGATAGAAGTAGGAGAGGAAACTGGAACGCTCCAAGAAACTCTAAAACAGGTATCTGAGTTTTATGAAGATGACGTCGAACAAATTACCTCTAATTTATCTTCTATAATAGAACCTGTTTTAATGCTTGTAATTGGAGGAGCGGTGGGGTTTTTCGCAATTTCTATGATTCAACCAATGTATTCTATTATGGGAACAATGTAGATTATTTTAACATTTAAACATATTAACAAATTAAACAAGAAAAATGTTTATATGTTAAAATGTTTATATGTTAAAATGTTTATATGTTAAAATGTTTATATGTTAAATCCGGTTTTTCTTTAATTGAAATTTTGATTGTGCTTTCCATTATATCAATTGTGTTGAGCATTACAATTATTGCTGGCAGAAACTTTAGTTATTCTGTAGATTTGGAAAATACGGTTAAAAGTATTGATATGAAAATTAAACTTGCAAAATCCAGGTCAATCAGCGCTTTGAATGGTACAAGTTACGGGGTTCATTTTGAATCTAATAAAATAGTGGTTTTCGAAGGTGATACATTTGACGCTTTTGCGTCTACAAACGAAGTTTTTACTTTTTCGGATAATATAAAAATTAATATACCCGTAAATCTTGTTGGCGGCGGAAATGATTTAATATTTAATCGTTTAATCGGTTCAACTAATAATTCAGGAAATATAAACATAGAAGTTATAAATGATCCTTCTAAAACAAAACAAATTGTGATTAATTCTAATGGTCAGACTAGCTTAAACTCTTTTCAAGACAGCATCAATCCTCTTGCTTTAAATGCCCGTCATGTCCATTTTCATTTGGGATGGAAAATAGAAGACTCCTTAGAACTGAGTCTTAAATGGGTAAATGAATTTGATGTTCAGATAGCGCTAACTGGCATTAATATCGCATCTTATTTTGACGATATAAATAATATATTTGATTGGACAGGTACAACTTTAGTTGATGGAACTGAGCAAAAAATGAGAATACATAGCTGGTTGGACGCAAGTGATAATTCAGTATTGTGCATCATAAGAGAACAGACAGAAAATGATAAACTTTATATATTCACTGACACAGGAGCAAAGGATATTGCAACCTATAAAAATATTGCCGGAGAAGTGGTTGTAGAATTAGGTTTTGACGGTGAAATAATGGAGATTCAATAAAGTATTATATTATAAAAGTTAAATATGAATAATTTTAATCAAAAAGGATTTGGATTAATTGAGATAATAATAGCGGCAACTATAAGCATAATTGTTTTTTTAGCTGCTATTTTGTATCTTAATTTTTCTCTAAAAATTGCCGCAGAGGATATCAATAAAATGGAAGCTTTGTATTTTGCAAAATCATCATTAGAACAGGCAAGAAGTATTAGGGATGAAGATTGGACAATTATAGATACTCTTAACAGGAGCGATGAATATCATTTTGAAGCAGATGCCTTCAGTCCTCCTAAATGGGTGCCGGTTTCCGGAAGTGAAACCGTGGGAAGATATACCCTTCAGTTTGTTTTATCTGACGTGTATCGTAATGCGGTAAGCGATGATATTGTTTCTAGCGGAGGCATACTGGATACTGAAACAATAAAAATTACTTCCAGTGTTTCTTATTTAACGAGAAACGGAACAAAGCAGATAAAACTGCATGAGTATTTGACTAATTTTAATTAATATAATGAGAAAAATAAAAATTAAGAATAAAGAAGAAGGTTTTACTTTAATAGAAATGATCGTTTATGTTGCTTTGGTTGGAATTATTTTTATTGTTCTTTTTAATATTATTTTTTTTATTATAAAAGCAAATAACAAAATAATAGCTTTATCAAGAGTGAATTCAAACGCGCATAGCGCAATGGAGAGAATGACATATGAGATAATAAATTCCAATTATGTTTATCTTCCGACAAGCAATTTTTCTTCAAACAATGCCCAGATGTCTTTAGCAACAAAAGTCGGAGCTTCTTCTAATGAAGAAATCACTTTTATTGATTTTTATGTTGAAAACAACACAATCTTTTTAAAAGAAGAGGGGCTAGGTTCTATAGCCATTACTTCTCAAGATGTATTAGTTTCTGACATGGAGTTTTTATATTACAAAAACGATTCGCGAGAATCTATAACTATTGATATGATCATTCAAGCTAAAAACAGCGCGGTGTCTGATTCAGTAATTCACTTAGTTAATACTGTATCTTTGAGATCTTTTTAATTGAATATTTTTTCAGTTTATTGCTAGGTATATTTAAATACATTCACTTCAATATTCTTCGAGCGATCCGCCTATTGGCGGAGAGTTGAGAGGTTGTATATTTGGTTCTCTATATGGTCTAACAATATTAGATTATTGTATTGCTATTCTGAAACGAGTTCAAGAATGATAGAAAAATTTAAAATATTATCACTAAATAATTGAATCGTAGCTTAATTCGTTGGTTATAAATTATAAATGAATAAAAATAAAAAAAGTAAAAACGGATTTGCGGCTATTATAATTCTTATTTCGCTAATAAGTTTGGTTTTGGTTATAACTTTTTCGCTAAGCGTGGTTATTATAACAAAAAATAAAATTAGTGAAAATATGATTTCATCTGCTCAATCTTATTACTCCGCAGAATCGGGAATTGAAGATGGAATTTTAAGAGTTATAAAAAGCTATAATTACACGGCGATAAATACTTTTGATTTAGATGAATCCGTCATAGACCAAAACATAACTCAAAAAGACAACACAACCATCATAGAATCTCTTTCTTCTTATTTTAATAATAAAAGAAAGATTAAAACAGAGCTTGCTTTGACCATAGATGATATTTCTTTCTATTATGGAGTACAAGTTGGAGAAGGAGGATTAACAATGAAAAACACTTCTTCTATTGCCGGAAACTTGTATTCTGATGGTTCAGTTTCTGGAAATGGAACGATAACTGGAGATCTTATTGTCGCCACGGGAATGAATTTGGATAGTAATGGAATGTGGGATACATATAATGATGATTTAATATTTGGGAAAAATGGAGAGCCAACTGATATTGCTATGAGTTTTGTTCCAGCTTCTTCTGGAACATTATCCCAGATTGCTTTTTATGTTAAAAATAGCAGTCCTTCTCACGAAGATGGAACAATTAGAATCGTTGAAAACAACGCGGGCTCTCCTTCAACCATAGAATTGGCAACAACTACTTTTTTATCTTCAAAAGTTGGTTCTTCTTATAGTTGGGTTAATTCCAGCTTCTCTTCTCCTGCTAATTTAATAAGTGGCAATACTTATTGGATAATTATCGACGTTAACTCAAATAATAATAAATATTTTTCTATAGGAAGAGCTCCGGAAAATACTAATGCCTCTCAATATAGTCCTGATTGGAGTGATGGATCCTGGATAATTGATGTGGCGGGAGGTTATGAATATAAGGCTTGGATCGGAGGATTGGCTACTTCAGTTGATGGATTGACAATAGATGGAGATGTTTATGCTCACGAGATAATTAATAGCACAATAGAGGGAGACGCGTATTATCAAACAATATCAGGATCTACTGTTAACGGAAATTCTTATCCTGGAAGCCCAGATCCTCCTATCGCAGCGCTGCCTATTTCTGACGGTAATATTGCTGATTGGAAAACAGATGCGCTTGATTACGGAATTTTAGATTCTTCCTTGTGTAATATATCAATTGATACAACAATAGATGGCGGAAAATTAGAGTGCTTCGCTGGTTTTAATCCAGGAATTAATGTGACAGTGACATTAAAAGGAACTTTATGGGTTGAAGGAAATTTTACACTATCAAATAATGTTAAATTTATACTAGACAGTAGTTATGGAGACAACAGTGGAATAATTGTTGTTGACAATCCAGGCAATGAATCTACTAGTGGACAAATTATTATTGAAAATAATAATATTATTTGTGGCTCACAAGGGCTTAATATTGCTGAAGATGGCTGTGCTGATTCTAATGAAACTTATATTTTAATGTTATCTACTCATTCTGGATTAATTACAAATGCTATTGAAGTGAGCAACAATGCCGATGGGGCTATCTTTTATGCTCATAATGGCACGGCTTATATCCAAAATAATGCTAATCTTAAAGAAGTAACGGCTTATAAACTAAGCTTGGAAAATAATGCTAGCGTTACTTATGAAAGTGGATTGGCAAATGCAAGTTTTTCAAGTGGCCCTGGAGGAGGGTGGAATATAAATAGTTGGAATGAAATTGAATAATGTTGTATAATACAAATAGTAATCTATAGCAATTTATTTTATGTCAATTTTTAACAACAATCTAAGCGCCTTTGGCCTTGATCTGAGCGATCGATCTATTAAAGTTGCTCAACTTAAAAAGGCGAGTAAAAAAATAAGCCTCTATTCTTATGGCAGAGAAAATATCCCGGAAGGATTAATAATAAATGGAGAAATAAAAAACAAAGAAGAGGTGGCAAAATTAATTAAAAAAACATTATCGAACGCCAAGCCAAATCCAATAAAATCTAAATTTGTTATTTATTCCATACCAGAGCCAAAAGGATTTATTCGTGTTGTAAAAATTTCACGCACAAAAGAAAATGACATTGAACAAGCGGTTAGATATGAAGCAGAACAGCTGTTTCCAATAGATATAAATGAGTCATATGTTGATTGGCAAGTTCTTTCTTCTGATAATGATAAAATGTTAAAAATTATTGTTGCTGTCGTACCAAGATTGCTCGTAGATTCTTATTCTTCAGTTATGGAAATGGCTAGCTTGAAACCGATTGCCGCTGAAATTGAATCTATTGCCATAACCAGAAGTTTAATAAACGAAAACCAATCTTCAAAGCCTATATTAGTTATTGATTTAGGAAAAGATAGAACAAGTTTTATAATTTTTAAAAATCCAACCGTTCAGTTTACGGCAAGTATTCCTGTTTGCGGAGAAGAATTTATTAAAGCTATATCAAAAAAACTTGGATTAGACAAAATTGCGGCAGAAGAGATAAAAAATAAGTGCGGATTAAAATTTGAAGGAGAGTGCAAGGAAGTTTTTAAGGCAATTCAACCTTCTTTGCATGAAATGATAAAATATATAAACAAGTTAACTTATTATTATAAAGAACATTTTGTATCAGATGAAAATATAGCAAAGATAATAATTTGCGGAGGAGAAGCAAAAAGAGTGGGGATAAGCTCTTTTTTATCATTGCAGATAAAAAAAGAGATTGAAAAAGGAAATCCATGGGTAAATATAATGACCTTCAAAAACAAAGAGATTCCTCCCATTTCAAGAAATGATTCACTTGTTTTTGTTACTGTTTTAGGTTTAGCTCTTAGAGGAATACGGGAGAAATAAATTATCCTAACATTTTAACAAATAAATGGCAGATTGTTTTTCGGACAGCTTAGCTGTTAAATTTGTTTTTGGTTTGATGTTTAAAATTATGAAACATGTTTTAGAAAGCTTAGAAAAAGTAATGTTAATATGCTAGTATATTAAAATGATAAAATGATTCCATGATAAAAATAAATTTATTATCTCCTGCTGATAAATTAAATATCAAATGGGAAAAGATAAATCATTCAGTAATCTATAATTTTACTGCTATTATATTTATTCAAGTTTTTTTTATTTTTGTTTTGTTATTTGTGACTGGATATCTAAATATGGAGAATGAAAAGTTAAACAAGCAATTGGATAATATGCAACTAAGATCAGAAGCTAGGGAGATAAATTCCATTAAAAGAGAGTTAATAAAACATAACAGTCAGTTGGATTCTATTTTTAAAATACAAGAGAATCAATTTCAATGGACAAAAACGCTTGAAAAATTTAGTTTTCTTGTCCCTTCTGAAATAAGAATAGATAATATTAGCATTGGACCTGAAATCGGAGGAGCTTTGCCAAAAAATAAAGCAGGGAACACGCTCGCTCAAAATAATACTGAAAATTTTAAAGTCGTTATTGTCGGAATTTCTAAAACAATGGAAAATCTTTTAAATTTTGAGAATAATTTAAAAGATTCTGAAATTTTTATTGATTTTAACATTGATCCAAAAAATTATGATGGTGAAAATTTTAGATATGTTTTGTCAATTCAAAAGAAAAATATTGTTTCAAATTAATTAGAAATTATGAATAGAATCGAAAAAAAAGCGCACATCAAAGCAGTTTTATTGTTAATTATTGTGTTTATTTTACTGTATGTCAGTTGTTTTTATTTTCCCAAAAAAATAGAGGTTTCAAGCGTTGAAATTATTGACAAAAAAAAGAAAATTGAACAATTAAACATACAAAACAATCAGATAGAAAATATAAGGGATAAACACAACAAACTGCAAAAAGATGTTAGTAATATTTCGGAATATATAATAGATTATTCAAATATATCTAGTTTTGTCGCTGAAATCAAAAATGTAGCTGAAAAAAATAATATAGAGCTTAATATAAGCGTTTCTAATGAAGAAAAAAAGGAGATAACTAAATTTTTGTCGTATATAAATTATAATATCAAAGCTACTGGCAAATTTAATAATATGATGAGCTTTTTAAATCATTTGGAAAATCTAAAATATTATATTGATGTTGAAAAAATAGAAATTTCGAGAAAGAATAAAGAGGCAATCGGCGAAACTGATATTGTGCTTAATTCCAGATTAAAAGTTTACGTGCGTGATAATAAATAATAATGAGAGATGAATAAAATAAAATTTAATTTTAATAAAAAAAGCGCTAAAAAAATACTTTTTGTTTTTTTAAAGTACAAATACTTGTTATTTTTAATATTGTTCAGCGCTCTTCTTGGATTTATTTTCAGTGTTACTTATAAATACGCCTATGTTAATATAATGTTTATAGAATATGAAGAATCATACGAAAGCAGTGTAATTTTAAATATGAAAAAAGGTAATCGAACACTTAAAAAAATATTAACAAATACAAAAGAACGAGAGAAAGAATTTGAGATGAGCAAAGACAAAAAATATAATAATCCTTTTAAATTTAGAAAACCAGATGTTTTAGAAAATAAAAAATCAGATATTATCAATAGCGAAGTGGAAAATAATCCAAGAGCGCTTCCAACAATTGAAACTGAAAATGGCACGATTAATTAAGAATAATTAGTATTTTGTTTGTATAACAAAACAAAAATTTGATATTGATTTGATATTTGGATTTTGTTATTTGAAATTAAGCAAAATTTGACTTATTATATAATATTTTGTATATTAGTTAAACGGTCATCAAATGACTGTTTTTGTCTGTCCCCGTAGTTCAATGGATAGAACGGGAGCCTTCTAAGCTCTTGATGCGGGTTCAATTCCTGCCGGGGACACAAAATTATACTCCTTTGCTAAAATAATTTCGTATAATGCTCCGTAGCTTTATGTGAAATTTTATTTGATTCTAAATGAAAAAGTAATCTTTTTAAAATCTACAAAATCGGAATTCTAAAAGCGAAGGAGTATAACTTATTAACAAATTTTCGTATTTATTTTGTTAAAATAAAAATCGCTCTGATATAATGTCAGAGCGATTTTTATTTATGCCACTTAACACAACCTACTTATATAATTCCATAATGCCGACAATATCACCAGCTTCTAGACTTCTTTTTTTGGTTTCGCCATTACTAGCATAACCATACATAGTGATTTCTGAGCAAGTTGACTCATATAAATCTCCCATTCCCATACTATGACCCAACTCATGAGTAGCAATATTTTCAAAATCCATCTTGTCGGACTCGCCAGTAGCTGACCAGTCAAAATCAACATCATCATAAACTTGGTCCCATTCAACCAATTCTCTAAATGGCGGCGGTCCGGTAAATATTCCCCAAATAATAGTAATGCCAATAGCGCCCGACGATTCAATGTCGGCAAAAATTACTTCATTTTTGCCATTTAATTCTCCTATATTTTCTCTATCAACATTGCCAGTGATTTTATCACCAACAATATTAGTACCAGCAGCGCTTTCCCACTTAGCAATGTCAGCAGCTAAATTATCAATAATAAATGTTTCGTTTAAACTATCTATATTTATTGGATCAACTAAATATGGTTCAGCAGTTTTCCATTTAGCGCCTTTAGCTAAAAAAGTATAGCAAGAACTAGTATCTTGATCTGGGTCTGGGTCTGGATATTCATCACTACAGTCTTCTGGACATTTTTTAGCATTTTCACCTAATTCACAAACACCATTACCACACGTTTTAACATTTTCTTTTTTATATCTTAAAAAAGCATATCCTTCAACTAGTTTGCCGGTGCTTGGATCAATTTTTTCGCCAAGACTGAAAACACCATTAGAAACCTTTACCGCGTGCTCTGGAATAGAAACAGGCGCTTTATTTTTTAAATTATCAAATTCAGGTTTATCAGCAAATACTATGCCCGTTGAAATAGCCAATACAGCAATTAATAAGCTAAAAATTAAATATTTTTTCATATTTTTTTTAATTAATTTTTATTGTTTAACTTTTAATTTTTTCGACCTTTAAATTATTTAGAAATTTATTGATTTTTTTAAATTTTTTATATAATGTTGCTTTAATATTTTCTGTTCAAGTTTATAAAAGCTTAACATTCTTTTTATAAAAAAACAAGTACAAAAAACGTTGGCAGCTCATTGAATATCATCTTGTGTCGCATCACGGTCTTGAGAGTTGACAGCTTAACAACAATATGATATAAAATAAATGGTATCAATTTAATTGATTATTATATAAAAAAAATAAAATTAGGAGAGTTAATAATGGCAAATTTTGAAGAAAAAATGGAAATGAATGGAAAAAAGAAGTTGTATGCATCCACTGTAATGCTCAAATAACAATGACAGCAGCTGATATTAGATATATTATTGACGAATGGCGCGAATGTGACGATAGTGACTTTTATATAAAATGTCATGAACATCGTCTACATCTTAGTAAAAAGATTTTAGGCGGTGAAGAAATTCCTATGCATATTAAATTAGCTGCGAAACAAAGAAGTAGACTGCTTATATAACATTGTGACAAAAATCTAAGAACTTGACGGTTTGATTTCTTATTTTATTGTTTATGTTGCTAAGATTATTCTTTTTTATAAACTATAAAGTTTATAAAAAGTTCCACCCAATTTTGAAAGGGTGGTTTTTTCTATTTTAAAAATTCTAGCTGTCGCTAAACACATAAAAAAAACAACCTCTAACACAAGCAGTTGTTTTGGCTGGGTGGCGTAGTGGGGAACATTAGAACTAAGTTTGTAAATTTGGCTTTAAATAAGGATATTTCTATTCCTGATTTAAAATAAAAGACCTAGATTTATTTTATCATATTTTAAAAAGAAAAAAGAGGCGCAACATTGTTGCCACCTCATATTTTTGAAAAATTTAGTCCGTATTGGGAATTATTTATCTTTGAAAGAATCTGGAAGATATTTTAAAGTATCTTCATGGTCAATAATTGCGAACTCACATTCTTTTATCAGCTGTTTAATTACTTCTATCTCTTTTTCAGTTTCTTTAATAAAAGAATTGAGATCACGCTCCTTTATTTCTCCTTTGGCAAGTTTTTCGTTAAAATCATTTCTTTCAGAAAACCACATTATTTTAATCGGTTTTCCTTCTTTAAGAGATCTTTCAATTGAATTTTCCTTGCAAAATTTTGCGAACTTCAATCGATCTATGGCTATTTCTTCCTTTGCCATGTCGTATCTTGTCAAAGTTTCCACAGAACATGTCCTATTTTCGCTACTGTGTTCAAGATGCCTTTGCCGTTCATTCATGAGATCAGTAACAAATTTTTCTATAGCCTTAGGAGAAGCGTCTAATACCGCCTTGTTTACTTCTCTTTGAGCTTTCAAAGATGCTATAACAAGTTCAGCAGATTCTGATAGGTGTTTTGGAAAAATTTTGTCTTCCAAACCAATTTCAGCTTCCTTTGATTCGGCTGTAAGCCGCCCAAGAGTACATATTGTTATGTCTATTGCGGCTATTGTTGTTTTTGCTTCTTGCCGATAATTATTTATAAGAAGTTCCGTGCTAATGTTTCCATTTTCAGTCAACTTTAAATTCCTCCTCTACCTTAATAATAAAAAATATTTCAAATCATGTCAATAGCAATAAAAAATTATGGTCGTATAAAATTATTAAAAAGTTCTAACTTATAAAATGGGTATAAAAAAACCGCTAATATTGGCGGTTAAATTGACCAGGGTCTAATAGTAGACGCGTTCAGAGCTTTAGAGTGGGAAAGTATTAATAAAGAACTGTTAAAGTTTGATAAGGTTTTGTGTTAATTTGATTATTCTGCCTATTGTAGAAGTGGAAATAATATCAAGATTATTGATTGCGGAAATTAAATCTTTGTAAACTTTAGTAATTATTATGTTGTTTTTTTGAGCGTATTCCTTGATTGACCTTTCTTGGTTTTGAGGAGAAAAACCCTTATCTTGTTCCTCTGTTGATTCTCTAATATATGCTATGCCTATTTTTTGCTTTTTGTTTTCTTTGTTAGTCATATAATTTTAAGTTAAATTTTTTTTAGTTATTAGGTTGACAAAATTTATATTTCTGATATGATGCACAGACAAGTATTATTGCTTGTCTTCTATATATTTATAGAATAATGTTCTTTAAAATACAGAACATAATTGAATATAATAAAACAGAAACAAGGAAGTGGTATAAGTGAGTAACAATACAGAACCAACTGAATTGACCTTGGAAGAAGGTATAGGAGAATTGTTTAAGGAAGAAAAAATTCCTGAATTAAATACAGAGATGAATATTTGGAAAGTAATTGAATCTCTTGACGGTTACATTTTCTATACCGAACATGATGCAGCTGATGGCAGAATATCTTTAAGCAGTGAAAGCGACAAATATCTTCAGGTTGTAAAAAAAGTTTCTGAGCTTCTTGTAAACAAGCTCAAAGAATTTAACGTTATTCCACCAAGTGAATATTCTGAATGTGAAACCAGACAAGAGTTGCCACCAGCGCCAGAAGGAAAAACATATTACTGGGAATGGTATGAAACTATGAGCAAAGAATATTATACTGAAGCGTATAACAAAATTCTTTGCTCTGCTTGTCCGTTTGTTGAAGATAATCCTACTGAAACAATGCAATGTAGAACGCCTTGTGATGTTTTTCCAGGAACGGTCTATCGGCTTTTTGAACCACATAGATGTGCTATGGTTGATATGCTTACATGGAACGAAGAAGAACTATACAAACAGGTTCAAGAAAAAGGTGGGGACGATGTTCTAAAAAGATTTAAGCAAAAGATCTGGAATCTTAAAAATAAGACTTAAATCAAAATAAGTACGAGCAGTGCGATAATTTCAATCTGTTCTTTTTTTATAACTTATTTTATATCTTAAATTTTAAAGATTCGTTTTGTCTTAGATAAGTTCCACTTTTATTTTACCACAGTCTAATTGTTTTAAATATTATTTTAAATTAGAAAAACATATCAATACTTTTAAATAAGCAGTATTTCTTTGTTTAGCAAATCTTTTAATCTGGTTTCTGTTTAATAAAAAATGTTCATTAAATTTAATTAGTTTTCGGTTTATTTTTTGCATAATAATTCTATAAAATTAAATTAAAAAGGACGCAAAAGAGTCCTTATCTAACAGAAATCTTCGCGGGGGTGAGTATCGGGAATCGAACCCGAGACGAGGGGACCACAACCCCTAGTGTTACCATTACACCATACCCACCCCTACAGAGACTTCTCTATTGTAAATTATTTAATTTAAATATTTCAAATATTCCTCACATCCGATCAGTCTAATTTCTCTCCATAGTTTTAACATAGGAAAGTCTTGTGTCAAGTGAAATCGAACCCGAGACGAGAGGACCACAGCCTCTAGTGTTACCATTACACCATAGCCACCATATTCATTTTAACAAATTGAAACAAAAAATAAGGAACTGTTTGTTATATTAAAATGTTAGCATGTTAAAATATTTTCTGTGGGTCGTAGAGGACTTGAACCTCTAACCAATTGCTTAAGAGGCAACTGCTCTACCAATTGAGCTAACGACCCAAATTGATATAATTTTGCGTACCCGGCAGGAATCGAACCCACAACCTTCTGGTCCGAAGCCAGACGCTCTATCCAGTTGAGCTACGGGTACTTGTGAAACATACTTAAAAATAATATTAATAATATTTCAGTAAATAAAATAAATACTTTTACTATAAGAGTATATATTAGATTTAAAAAAATATCAAGCATAGCGCAGAAGGTTATTTTTTAGATTTTATTCTATAAAAATCCGTATTATTAACAACCGCTAGCCCTATAAGCAGCCAAAACATCAAAGACAAATCATTCTTCCAATATGTAGTATCAACAAGACCATGAACTAAAACATAGATCATTAAAACATTTATAATATATATTTCTGCCGCTACAGAGACGTCGCCAATTTTGTCTTTTTTGTTTAAGTGCGACAATATTATGTTTTTATGATAAAAAAACCAAATTAAAATCAAAATAAATCCAGCAAAACCAATTAATCCTGTTTGAAGATAAAAAGCCAAAAATATATTATGAGGCTGTGGAACTGCCCATTCAAGATATGGCTGATTAAACTTTCCCGCGTAAGAAAGATAAGTTTTTTGAAAAGTTCCTGGACCAATCCCAAAAATGGGATTGTCTTTTATAATTTCTCCTGTGGCATTCAAAATCATCAGCCTGGAATGAAAAGACGATCTGTCGCTTGAATCTATTATTTGATTAAATTTATTTGAAGACAAAAATATTAATCCTAAAAATAAAAAAATAAAAAAACCAGACAAATAAATACTTTTTATTTTTAGATCTTTATTTTTTATGATTAAATACAGTATTCCCGCAAAAATTCCTAAAAATGCGCCATAAGAATACGTAAAATATAATGGGATTACAATAATTAATAAAACGATGACTTTCATTTTTTTTCTGAAAAAAATTGTTTTTCCGCTAAAAATTAAGTTTCCAATTAAAAATTTAGTTTCTTTTAATAAAAACCCTACCACAATCAAAAATGCCGGTGTCAAATACATTGCCAAATGATTTGGAGAAAGAAAAATTGCCTTCAGCCGTCCATCAAAAGTAATATCTCCGATTAATAAATAAAAAATGCTAACAACAGAAACAATAACACCAGAAGCAAACCAACTCGTTAAAACTAAACCAGTATGTCTTTCTTTTTTAATAACATTTATAAAAACAATAAAAAATAGAAGCGGACTTATAAACCAACCTTTAAAAATTCCAAGACTACTTCTTATATCAGAAGAAAGCGCGGTTGAAATTATTATACCGAGAAATAATAATATAATTCCAACATTTAAAACAAGATAGCGATCTCTAAAAAGCTTGCGTTTGATAGTATTATAGACTATATTATTAAACTGTAATTTAGATTTTAATTTAATCTGTTTTAATAATAATGCTAATTTACTTAAAGACCAGGCTAAAAACAAAATATAAACCATAATTTCCAAAACTGTCATTGGGATGCTAAAAAAAGAAAATCTCCATAAATATAGCGGCATCAAAAAGATTATGGCATAAATACCATATCTAATATTTTTAGCGCAGATTAAAATGAAGATGAAAAAAAATGCTATTAAAAATAAAATCATGGAATTTGGTATTAAGTATTTAGTATTAAGCAATGTCAATATCATCGCACTTGATATTTAATGCTTGTATTGTCATCACTGATAAAGAAACAATAATTACAAAAATTGCCAAAATCGTCGGAGAATAGATTGCTGTGTCAAAAAATGAATGCAAGGAAAACCATATCAACGAACCAATTAATCCAAAAGATAAAGCGCGTAAAAAAACATCTTTAGACTTTTTCCCAGTTCTAAATAATTGCCAGATTGTTGTTCCAATCAATGCCAACCAGACAAATAAAGCAAAAATTCCCATTTCCGCGCCAATGTCTAAATATAAATTATGCGCGTATATTGGAGTTCTATATTCAGCCGTCGGATATAAATAGGCTGAATAATTCCCGATACCTACGCCAATAAAAAAATTATCGTTAAAAACTTCCCAACCCTGACTCCAGTTTTTAATTCTTTCCGTGTTTGATCCTTCGTTAAAATCAAACGATGATAAAAATCTGTTTAGAATTGACTGGTTACTAACCATTATAAATAAAATAAAGCTTCCTGCTATTAATCCTAAAATTATTTTTTTATTTAGGCTTATATATTTCCAAAGTAATATTATAGTTATGCCGATACTGGCGATCATTCCTATATATCCTCCTCGTGAGAATGTTAGAAGCTCGGCAAGAAACATTATAAAAAGAACAAGATATAGCAAAATTCTGTTATTTTGAAACACGCTATTTCTTCTAATTTTCCAATCTTCCTTGCTGGAATGGCAGGTTTTGTCTTTCTCTGTAGGGTGTTTATGACAAAGGCAATCACAACAAAGCGCGATCGCGAGCATAATTGGAATTAAAAGACCCAAATAAAACGAAAACATATGCGGATCTGGAAAAAGAGAAAAGGCGCGAAGGATAGTTTCTCCTCCAATATTTACAAGCCAGCTCGGATTTGAAACAACTTCAGCGCCGAATGTTTTGCCATAAAAGATAGGGGATATATATTCTTTCCAAAAATTCATTATTAAATCAATACCAACAAAAAACTGTAACGCAAATTGCAAAATGCCAATCAAAGATAAAACAAATCCACTTATAACAAGTGCGTCTAAAATTTTGTAAATATAATTATTTTTATTTATAACCATTCCCAATCTCTTCTTCTGTAAGGAAAAAACTGATAAAGATGTAATTATAAAATAAAGAGGGAAAATAGAAAGAAAAACTAAAATTTTTCTGAAAGACCTTTCTATGTCCCATGTCTGTAACATAGAAAAAACCGCAATAAATAAAAACAAACAAATCAGCAATGTCTGTAAATTAAATTTTATAATAAATTTTTTTTCGGCTAGCGACTTCAAAACCCAAACTACAAAAAAATATATGATTAAAACCCTCCCAGAGGCAAGATCAACTCCAAAAGTGATGTTTAAAGCGACTTGAAAGGGAATATATAAAATTAATAAAAACAAAATCTGATTAAAATATTTAAAAGAAGCCATAATAAATAAAAACGAAACTATTAAAAATAGAACCGACAGATTATAAACAGAAATTATCAGCCCAGCAAAAACCACTATTACAAAAATGGCTAGATGTTCAAGCTTTATTTTTTTTAAGCTTAAAAACATATTGTTATTTTGTCATCCTTTATTAATTATTTTTTTTATTTCCTCCTTTGAAACCCCACCTATAAAATAAATTGTTGGCAAATAAACAATTCCACCAAGAATAATAAGATAAAAAATGTTTAAATAATTAAAGAAGTACATCACCAACGCCATAAGCAGCGATGCAAAAATTGCTTTAAATGCTACCGCGAATGAAGGAATAAATTTCAAAGTTTGATATATAACAACAATCATTAAGACGGTAACCAAAATTTCCGTCGCCACTGTCGTTGCTGCTGCGCCAAAATAGGAATATTTGGGAATATAAATTATATTAGTAACAATATTAAATACCATTCCAATAAAATATATTTGCGCCAATCGTTTTTGTAAATTTGCGGCAATTATAATATTAGAAAATAGCGCGCCAAGAAATATAAACCCCAACGCTATCATTAAAATATTTAAAACAAAAGAGGAGTCAGAAAATCCTACCTGTCCACCAATTAATTTTATAACTTTATCAGAAATTAAAATTATTCCAAAAATTATCGGCACAACAGCAATGAGTAAAAGATCTAAAGTCCTCTGGACAATTGATTGAAATTTTTTTTTATCTGAAAAAACATATCTGCTCATAATCGGCATAGTAAGACCAACAATCATCGCTGGGAAAAATATGAGATTTTCCATAATTTTATAAGATAAGCCATAAATTCCAACAGCTTCGCTTGTTTTCATAATTGAAAGAAAAATCGTATCAAGTTTGAAATAGATCAAAACTAAAATTGCCGAGACAGCAAGTGGATAAGACTGTTTAAGTAAGCTTTTCCAAAATTGAAAATCAAATCTTAATCTTATCTTTATGTATTTTGAAGTAAAAAATAAAACTAGAATAAAATTAAATATCGCGCCTAAAAATATAGAAAATATTATATATAAAAATCCTAAATCTAATTTAATACAAATCCACACAAATAAAAGCTGGATAATCCTGCCTAAAATTTCAGAAATAGCGACCTTGTCCATAGCTAAATGTTTTTGAAAAAGTCCCATTAAAACCTGGATATTGGAAAGAATCCAAAATCCAATTGCCGCAACTCCAATTCCCAACTTCACGCTCTCTGAATATGGAAATATAAAAGAAACAAAAAAAGCAGAACTTAAAATAAAAAATCCTGCTACAAATCTTAGCGTGAAAGCGTTATTTATGATTTTTTCCTCATCTGCTTCTTTTCGCGAAATTTCTCTTACAACAATTGAATAAAGACCAAGATCGGCAATCACAGAAAAAATATAAACAAAAGTGATTACAATTATATAATTTCCAAAACCTACATCTCCAAGATATCTTGTTGTTAATCCTATAATTATTAAAGCAAGAGCTACTTCAATAATTCGAGCCCCTGCGGAAAAAAAAGCATTATACGCAATTTTTTGAGTTAAATTGAGATTCATACAAACACTTAAACAAATTATTTAAACATCTGATATTTAAGCTGGTCCATACACAATTTGACTGTACTTAATAAATTGTAACGCGTAATTTTTCTCTTTATAAAAAAGAATATGTATAACATCTAAAAACTTTTTTAATAAAACAAATCATACAAAATTACATATGACCACTTGAGTGTTTATATATATTTATATGTTTATGCGCCAGTATGTTAAAATGACTATTTATTCTTCCACATATTTTATAATAATTTTTCTAGTAATATCTTCTCCCACGCTCTCAGTAGCTAAATTTTTTCTAGCGGATATTTCCATATGAATAACTTTTCTTTCGTAAGCAGACATTGGACGCAATGCGACTGAATTTTTATTATAAACAACTTGGTTGGCTATAGTATCGGCAAGCTTTATTAATGATTCTTTTTTTTGTTTTTTATAATTATTAACATCAACATCAAATCTTATATTATAATTTTCAAAGTCATTGCCCTGCCCTAAAAATCTTTTTCTAATTATCATTCCTGCTAAATGTTGAAAGGCCTGTAAATTTGACCCATATTGACCAATTAATAAATTTGGGTCTTCTGTTTTTAGATTGACCATATAAACTTCTCTTCCATCTCCCATATCTTCAATTTTTTCTTCGTCAGCATCCGCCTCCATCCCCATAATATCAAGCAATTCGATTATTATTCCCTTTACAAGTTTTTGATTTTCTTTATTCATAAAATTTTATATTAAATTATAAAATTGCTGTTTTATATGACAATTTAGCAATTTAGCAATACTATTAAGACATTTAAACAAAAATCACTAAATATAAATAAAATTTATTTAACTATGCTAATCGTTTTTTCTTTGTCCTGTTTTCTTATTATAAAAAATTGCTGGACAATCGCGAATAGTGTAGTTACTGCCCAATATAAGGCCAGTCCGGAAGGAAAGCTCATCGCAAAAACAAAAGTTAAAACAGGCATAAAATAAATCATCTGCTTGGACATTGACTGGGCAAAATCTTGTGTCTTTCCTTCTTCTGGAGCTTTTTCTTTATCGTTTTTTTCTTTTTTAGCTCCCATTATCATTTTTGTCTGAAAATACTGCAAAATTCCAGCAATAAAAGCCAATATTATGTTTGTTTTGGAAAGATTAACAAACCCAAAAAACATAGGATCAATATGGCCTGGATTACTAATAAACGGATAAATAATTGAGAGGCTTTCGTCCTTAAACCCATTCAAAAATACCCAATAAAGCGCTATTAGTATTGGAAATTGTATTAAAAGAGGAAAACATCCTGACATTGGATTTACTTTATGCTTTTGATATAGTTCCATTAGCGCTTTTGCCTGTTTTCCTTTGTCATTTTTGTATTTAGCCTGAACTTCTTTCATTTTCGGCTGAATTTCCTGCAGCTGCTTTTGACTTTTAATCGCCTTGGTATTTATTGGATAAAGAATCAATCTTACCAGCAAAGTAAGCATTATTATGGCAACTCCAATATCTTGGCCTGGAATAATATTATAAAAGAACACCATTAAATTAAAAAGGGGATAATATAAAAGATCATTAAATATAAAAGATAGAATATTCATTGATTTTTTGTTTTAATATATTAACATATTAACATAATTAACAAGTGAAAAGTGTTAGTATGTTAAAATGTTAGTATATTAAAATGTTATTTTACCGGATCATACCCGCCTTTTGAAAGGGGATGACATCTTAAAATGCGTTTTACTCCCAGATATATTCCTTTCACTATTCCATATTTATCAACAGCTTGATAGGTATATTCACTGCAAGTTGGCTGAAATTTACAGCCCAAAAAAAAATATTTATTGAAATAATAAAATAAACCATGGTCAGTTGACAAGGTTTTTTGATAAAATCTAATGATTTTTAGAATTATTATTTTGAACACAATATTATGTAGAAATAAACTTATTTTTCAAGTAATCCTGACCTTTTTAACAGCTTTTCCACAGACCCTTTAACTTCCTCAAAGCTCTTATCTATTATTCCGCCCCTTGTAATAAATACAACATCAAAACCAGATTTTATTTTTTTTTGAGATAATCTTATAGATTCACTCATAAGCCTTTTTACTCTGTTTCGATCTACTGCCCTCTTTGAAACTTTTTTACTTACAATAAAACCAAACCTAGAAAAAGATAAACTATTTTCAGATATTTTTAATACTAAAAACTTTTCAGAAAAATAAACTCCTTTGTTAAACACATTTTCAAAGTCCTTTTGCTTTCTCAATCTAAATTCCTTTTTAAGCATTTTTTTATCCTAATCTTTATCTGTCCACAGATTATTTTAAAATTGGAATTTAGGCTTCAGCCTTTTATAATTTAGATTGCTTCAGCCGATTTATAAAACTCTAAAAAGTAAATTTCCTTAAAACAAGACCTCTAAAAAAAACTTATTTAAACGGTTAAACTTTTTCTGCCCTTTTTTCTTCGAGAAGCCAAAACTCTTCTGCCACCGACAGTCTGCATTCTTGCTTTAAAGCCATGTTCTCGTTTTCTTTTCTTTTTCTTTGGTTGATATGTTCTTTTCATTATTATAGATAACCTTGTTAACAACTTATTTAAGCTATAAATAGTATAATATGATTTTTTGAGTTAGTCAATGGATAAAATACTATTTTACATAGCTAATATATTTTTTATAAAAAGGTCTTATTATAAGCAAAAAAATCTTGAAATTATTTTGGAATATTTTAGAAATGATGGTTTTGTGTTTTGTAATAATCTGCACTTAAATTTTATTGTTTAAATATTTTTTATTAGTGACTTATTTTTTTCTCTATTCTCCACATTTCATCCACAACATATAAACATCGTTGTTTAGTTTAAGCTATTTTTTTTATTTTTTACTATAATAATAAACATGCTATAATGTATTTTAGAACTTGTTAAAAAACAACATTCTCAAATTTATATATTGAGCTTGTCAAGTCGTCGCACAAGCCCAGGATAAATAGCAAGCACGCAAGTCCTATTATTTTGCTTTTTTATTACTAATTATTTAAATAACAATATAATAACACTTTTGCCGCGAGATACGATTATTATAACTATATTATTATGACAAACGAACAATTATGGCAAGCTGTCTTAGGAGAGCTTGAATTATCCACAAGCAAAGCAAATTTTACTACATGGTTTAAAAACACTGGAATAGCTTCAAAAAATGATAAGGAAATGATTATAAGCGTACCTAATGGTTTTACAAAAGAGTGGCTTGAAAATAAATACCATAAATTTATTTTAAAAGCTATTCAAAATATATGCCCAACAATAAAAAAAGTTATCTATAAAATAGGAAAAAATCAGAGCGTAACAACCATAAAAGATAGCGGTTCTTTAAATAAAAATAATGAAAAAACTTATAGCATAAACTCTTTTTTAAATCCCAAATATACATTTGAAAATTTTATTATTGGCTCAAATAATGAATTAGCACACGCAGCATGTTCGGCTGTAAGTAAAAAATTAGGATCAGTTTATAATCCTCTTTTTATTTATGGAGGAGTGGGGCTTGGAAAAACCCACCTACTTCAATCTATCGGCAATAAAATTTTAAAAAATGACCCGGATAAAAAAGTTAAATATGCTTCTTCTGAAAAATTTACAAACGAGCTTATAAACGCCATTTCTGGAAAAAACACAAAGTCATTTAAAGAAATTTATAGAAGGATAGATGTTTTAATTATTGACGATATTCAGTTTCTTGCTGGAAAAGAAAAAACACAGGAGGAATTCTTTCATACTTTTAATACGCTATATGAAAACAATAAGCAAATTGTTCTTTCAAGCGACAGACCGCCAAAAGCCATTCCAGCTCTTGAAGAAAGGCTGCGTTCAAGGTTTGAAGGCGGAATGATAGCTGATATTGGATCTCCAGACTATGAAACCAGGGTTGCTATCTTAAAAGCAAAAGCAAGAGAGAAAAACTTTGAAATACCAGACGAGTCTTTAAGCTATATAGCCCTGCATATTCAAAAAAATATTAGGGAACTTCAAGGAGCGTTAAACAGGGTTATAGCTATTTGTGAGCTTGACAATGGCTATCCAAATATTAAGAAAACAACTAATATATTGGCAAATATTATATCTCAGCCAATTAAAAAAGCAACTACTCCAAAAGATATTTTAAAAACTGTGAGTGATTTTTATGATATTTCTATTAATAGTTTAATAGAAAAAAACAGAAGAAAAGAAGTTGTAAAGCCGCGGCAGATCGCTATGTATTTAATGCGAAATGAGATAAAAAGTTCTTTTCCTTCTATAGGAAATTGGATTGGAGGAAGAGACCACACCACGGCAATGTATGCTTATGAAAAAATTTCTAAAGAAATAGAAAATGATAAAATTATTGAACAAGAAATACACTTAATAATTGAAAGGCTTTATAATTAGAGTTTGGCGGTTTTTATCTTCTTAATTTAGACTATAAATTTATTGTGATAGTTTGGTAAATTTAAAAATAAAATTATTACATTATTGTAGCCCATAAATCATCTAATATGGTTTATATTATATAAAAGAGGTTGGTGTAAATGGAGAAGATTAAACCCTATTATATAAAAGATCTTAAAATAAATTTAAGCCGACAGAAAAATTCAGAATGGTATTATTATATAACTTGTTTATAAACTGCAAATAACTAAAAAATTAAGTAGTATGGTTTTGTATAAAAACTGTTTATAATAGTAGAATAAAAAATAGTAAAAAAATTATTTTTAAAAAATAAAATAATTATACAATTTTTATTAACAGCTATTTATATTAATTATTAACAATTTAATAAAAATTTTATCTTTAAATATAAACAGTTTTTACGTTTTTCCACATAATTTTAATTACCTACAACAACGGCTATTTTAAATAACTAAATAAAATAATAATTATGAAATTTACATGCACTAGAGAAAATTTAAATAAAGCTCTTAATATTGTCGGAAGAATTATAAATAAAAACTCCACACTTCCCATACTTAATAATGTTTTATTAAAAACAGAAAAGGGAAGATTAAAATTAAGTTCAACAAATTTGGAAATAGGAATTAATTATTGGATTGGCGGTAAAATTGAGGAAAGTGGAGAAATAACAGTACCAACAAAACTTTTTGCTAATTTTATTTCTAATTTGCCAAATAATAATATAGAAATAAAATCAAGAGAAGATATTTTAAACATAAAGTGTGGCGGATATAAAACAAACATAAAAGGATTAGATCCAAAAGAATATCCATTGGCTCCAAAATTAGAAATGGAACCGATTTTTAAAATAAAAAGCTCTGACTTTAAAAAAGCTCTCTCTCAAGTTTTGCCAGCAGTTTCAAATAGTGAATCAAGAATTGAAATAACGGGTGTTTTTTTAAATTTTTCTGAATTAAATAAAAATAAAATAACACTAGTTGCCACAGATAGCTACCGTTTGGCTGAAAAGGATATAAATTTAAAAAAAGATAATATAAATAAAAAATTTAAAGATATATTAGGAAATGTTAATTCTATAATTATACCAAAAGATACAATCCAAGAACTTATAAGAATCTTGGGTGAAAACGAAGAAATGCTTGAAATAATAATTTCAGAAAACCAAATTTTATTTAATTTTGAATCAGCAAGCGTAATATCGCGTCTTATTGAGGGAAAATATCCTGATTATAAACAAATTATACCAGATAAATTTGAATCGCAAATAACTATTAATAAAAATGAAATAATTAATAGTATAAAGGTGGCAAGTTTATTTTCAAATATTTCAAATAATAGTATAGAATTGAAGCTATTAAATAGTTCAAAGAACTTAGAAATAAGTTCAGAAATAAGCGATTTGGGAAATAATAATACAAAAATACCTGCCGAAAATATAAACAAAAATCTTAACATATTATATAATCATAAATTTTTATTAGATGGGTTTAATAGTCTTAATGGAGATAAGGTTTTTTTACAGATTAACAATGAAACGCTGCCAACAATTTTAACATCTGCCGCGGACAAGGGTTTTATATATGTTATTATGCCCACAAGAGCTTAAGTACACAATTTCTAATAATATAGTAGAACTTTTGCTCTTGCTATATTTAAGGTGTTGGACACCTACACGATTATTTTTATATTAATGTATTTTTCTCTATATAAATATAAACCGTAAATTAAAAACTTGCGTGTAGGTGTCCAACACCTGCAAGCGCGTAAGTCCTAAATATTAAAATTATTATTAAAATGCTTTGTCCAATAAGCAGAGATTTAAAAAAATCTATAAATAAAGCCGGGATTAAAAGAGAGATGGAAGCTTTTCAAATTTGTAAATTTTGGAAAAAGATTATTGAAAATATTTTTACTAAAGAAATTGCGCAAAAATCGCAGGCAATTAAATATAAAAACGGCACGCTTACCATTGCCGTTTTAAGTTCTGTTTTAGCACAAGAATTTAAGTTTA
>DAOWDS010000049.1 GCA_030638895.1 Candidatus Moraniibacteriota bacterium
AGAGCAACGCACTCGTAACGCGTAGGTCGTCGGTTCGACTCCGACAGACGGCTCAAAAATAACTTATAACTCATAACGTATAATTTATAACAATTCAAAAATTATAAGAATTGTCCAGATTTTAAAAAATCTGTTATAATGAATTTATGAAAGAGACAGTTGAAAAAATTGAAGATTTAAAAAAGAGGGCCCTTCTTGTGAGGGACTGTCTTTGACTTAAATCGAAAAAAGGCGGAAATTGTAGGGCTTGAAGCTCAGGTGAATGAAACTGGATTTTGGAATGATACGAAAAAAGCGAAACAAATTATGCAAAAACTTGATAGTCATAGAGAAACTGTTGGATTTTGGGATGATATTGAAAAAAGAATCATTGATCTTGAAGAGATAGTGGGGATAATTGATGAAAAAAAAGATAAAGATGTTCTTCGGGATATAAAAAAAAGGCTTAAAATTATTGAAAAAACATTTATTGAACATGAATTTGAAGCTTTGATGAGCGGGAAATATGACGAGGCGAGCGCTATTATGGCGATTCATAGCGGTGCGGGCGGAGTTGACGCGCAGGATTGGTCGGAAATGGTTTTAAGAATGTATTTGCGATATGCTGAAAATCATAAGTATAAAGTTGAAGTTGTGGCTATGTCAAAAGGCGAAGAAGCTGGAATTAAAAGCGTGACATTCGTTGTTACTGGTTTATTTGTATATGGTCATTTGAAAAATGAGGCCGGAGTTCACAGACTAGTCAGACTTTCTCCGTTTAACGCTGATAATTTACGACAGACTTCTTTTGCTTTAGTGGAGGTTCTTCCGGAAATTGAATCTGATGACGAAGTAAAAATCAAGTATGATGATTTGAAAATTGATACATTCAGATCAAGTGGAGCAGGAGGTCAGTCTGTGAATAAAACAGATTCGGCTGTAAGAATTACGCATCTTCCGACAAAAACTGTTGTGGAATGTCAGAACGAAAGAAGCCAAGCGCAAAACAAAGAAACAGCAATGAAAGTTTTGAAAGCAAAATTATATAAAATTCAGCAAGACAAGGAAGATGAAGAAAAGAAAAAACTTCGCGGTGAATATACATCTGCAGAATGGGGTAATCAAATTCGGTCTTACATTATCCATCCTTATAAATTGGTTAAAGATCATAGAACGGGAGTAGAATCAAGCGATCCAGAAAAAGTTTTAGACGGGGATATTGATAGATTTATTGAAGCGAGGTTAAAAGGTGTCGTGGAAAGAAGGGATAGGAAATAAAAGATAGAATTTCTAATTTCTAGTTTCTAATCAATCTTAAATTTTTAAATAATAAATTTGTCATTCTGAATTTATTTCAGAATCTTCCGTATGTTATATTAAGAAAAATACTTAATTTAATAAAAACAAATATGGAAAAAGAAAAAATAGCCGAAGAAGTTCAGGTGGGATATGACAATAAAGAAACAAAACCGAAAAAAAGTTTAATAAATAAAAAATTTATGATTAGGTTGATTGTTGTTTCTTCAATTGTTATTTTTCTAATGTTAATTTATGCTGCTACTAAATTTGATGAAAAAAGTCATGCCTATGCAGATATAGCGATTCCAGCTATCGTTGCTTCGTGGAATTCTCAAGAGTTAATTAGTCGTGCAAGTCCAGAATTTATCAAAAGTAATTCTCCGGAAAAAGTGGAATTAATGTTTGATCATCATTCAAATAAGCTAGGTAGAGTGAAGGAATATAAAGGTTCTCAAGGAGGATCAGAAATGCTTTTTGGGTTGGGGTGGTTATGTCAGCAGGGATTTTTATGTTTAACAATAACAGCAGAATATACTGCTGAAGCAGTTTTTGAAAAGGGATCAGCTGAAATTGAGATTGAAATGCTTTTAAGAAATAATAGATGGGAAATAATTCATTTAGCAGTAAGGTCCTAAGACCCGATGCTTTTTTAGAGTTCTAGAGTTATAAAATTCTTAAAATTTAGAAATCATAACAAGTTTTATGTTTATTAAAAACTAATTTCAAATATATGACAAAAGTTAAAAAAATAGCAAAAAAGAAGATTGAAAAAGCGGCAAAAAAAGATGTTTCGCGTGATCCCTTTTATACAAATTCATCCCAGCTCCCAGTTGGTCATACTGATGATTTATTTGAAGCGGTGGAGCTTCAGGATAAATTACAGACCAAATATACAGGCGGAACCGTGATGCATGCGTTTTTAGGAGAAAGGCTTCCGAGCGGAAAAGAGGCAAAAATTCTTGTAAAGAAAATTTTTGAAAAGTCAAAAATGCCGTATCTTTCGCTTACTCCGACTTTCAGTGTTTGTCCAAATCATGGTTATCTTTCTGGCGAGCACTTTGCTTGTCCTAAATGTTTGATAGATCAGCCATGTGAAGTTTATTCCAGAGTTGTTGGATATTTAAGGCCGGTTCAGCAATGGAATAAAGGAAAAATTTCTGAGTACCAGAGAAGAAAAGTTTTTAAAGTGATGAAATAAGTCATTTTAATATTTAAACAAGACTTTTCTTTTGTATTTTTTTAATATTTTGTTAGACCTAATTTTAAAATGTTAGTATGTTAAAATGTTAATATGATTCCGATGATAGCTTTTGAAAAAGTTTCAAAAATATATAATGAAAATAGTTTTGCCTTAAAAGATATAAATTTTAAAATAGAAAGTGGTGAATTTATTTCAATTGTAGGCCAAAGCGGAGCGGGAAAGTCAACATTGTTGAAGTTAATTTTTGCCGAGGAAAAACCAACGGAAGGAAATGTTTTTATAAAAGGTAGCGATATAAGCAAGATAAAAAGCAGAAAACTTCCAATTCTTAGAAGACATATCGGAGTTGTTTTTCAGGATTTTAAATTGTTGGACAGAAAAACTGTTTTTGAAAATGTTGCTTTTGCAATGGAAGTTTCTGGAAAATCTGATGTTGAAATTCAAGAGGATGTTCCTCAAGTTTTGGAAATTGTCGGGCTTGCAGATAAAGTTGATAGTTATATTAATGAGCTCTCTGGAGGAGAAAAGCAAAGAGTTTCAATTGCTCGCGCTTTAGTGCATAGGCCCGATATTATAATCGCTGATGAACCGACCGGAAATCTAGATATTGTTAATACATGGGATATTATTCAGCTTCTTATGAAAATAAACCAATATGGGACAACAGTTGTTTTAGCAACGCATAATCGGGAAATAGTAAATCTAATTAATAAAAGAGTTGTTACAATAGATAGGGGAAAAATATCCAGAGATCAGTTAGACAAGGGAAAATACCTAATATAAATATTAAAATAAATTTCAATGTTTTCAAATAAAACAAGAAGAGTTATAATTTCCGCGCTCAAAGATTTATCTCGCAACATATGGTTGAATATGGCAACTGTTATTATAATTGTTATAGCTCTTTTTACTATAACAACGATGCTCGCGATTGACGCGGTTGGGAACCATGCTCTTACTGTATTGCAGGAAAAAATAGATATTTCAATTCAATTTAATGATGATGCTGATGAAGTTAAGATTTTAGAGCTTAAAAAAGATTTGGAAAATTTAGAGCACGTTAAGGAAGTAAAATATATTTCCAAAGAACAAGCTTTGATAAATTTTAAAGAAACACACAAAGAGAATGAATATATAAATCAGTCTATAGAAGAGTTGGGAGAAAATCCATTATTCGCTATTTTAAACGTGAAGGCAAATGATATCAGTAAATACGGTTCTATTAACCAGTATGTAGTTGATAATGACAATTATCAAAACATTATTGAAAAAGTAAATTATAAAGAAAACGAGAGAGCGATAGATAATCTTTCTAAAATTTTAGCAACTATAAAAGACGGTATAATGGGTATGACCATACTTTTTGTTTTTATAAGCATTTTGATTGCGTTTAACACAATTCGTTTAGCGATGTATTCACATAAGATGGAAATTGAAATTATGCGTTTGGTTGGAGCGAGTGATTGGTATATAAGAATACCGTTTATTATACAAGGCGCTATTTTTGGGATCATGGGATGTGTTGGCACTCTTATTATCATATTTCCTATCGCTATTTATATTTCTCCGAAAGTTACGCAGTTTCTTCCTGGATTCGACCTTTATGTATATTTTGTAAACAATTTTTTTAGCATTGTTTTGCTATTATCCGCGATAGGAATTGGAATGGGAGTCTTTAGTAGTTTGATTGCGATCAGAAGATATTTAAAGGTGTGATCATATAAACATATAGCGTATAACTTGTAATATGTAATACATAGAAATTATAATTTACAATAATCCGTTTCGCAACGGTTTATTTTTTTTAAAGACTTTATTTGTATTATTTGTTGATATGCCAAAATGTTAGTGTATTAGCAATATATTTATGTTGATTAATTTTATTTTATATGTTATAAGTTATATGTTGTCAGTCAATCAGTTAATTTTTTTGTGACCGTCTAGTGGCAGGATAACGAGTGACGTTTATCTCGCTTAAAGTTCGGAGATCGTCTAACGGTAGGACAGCAGGTTCTGGTCCTGCTAATCGGGGTTCGAGTCCCTGTCTCCGAACTTTGAACAGGAATCCTGCTAAAAAATCGGGGTTCGAATCCCTTAACCCGAGCTATTCAAATAATCCTTTTTTTAGGGCTTATTTTTATACTTTTAGAGTGTTGCGTTATTGACATTTTAGATAGAATATGCTAGTATAATTAGTCATAGAATTTGGGTTCTGGATTTGTGCCAGGTAATGTAAATGTTCATTAAAACAATGTAAAAGTAATTTAACTTTAGATTTATAAATTGATTATAAATAATATTTTGTTATCAACTAAAAGCTCTGAAGTAAATTAAATTTGTATTTTAGAGTAGATAATTATTGTACTGGAAATTGAAGAATGGAGGGAATATAATGAAAGTAGTTTTAAAAGGTGGAAGCGCACAAAAGAATGATAAGATTGAAAATTTTTTTATGGAAAAAATATTTCCAATTTTAGAATTTGGTATAGCGATTGAGTTATCTGACAGTAAAATTACCGTTTATGAAAAAGTTGGTAAAACGGTTAAAAAATATATTGATCCAACAGCTGAGGTAATTGTTGAGCTTACCGAAGAAGCAAGAAATTTTGCTAAGGATGGTAATGTGTCTGATGATAAACTAAAACAAAAATCCGGAGAATTTTTTGATGAAGCCCAAGCGATTAGGAAAATTGAAGAACTTCAACCAGACTTTTCGGTAGAATATTATTCTTGCCGATACTCTCCACCACCACAAGAAATTGATTGCAAAGTTCATGGTTCAATTGAGCATATTGAATCAGTTACAGGCAAATGTCCTAGTTGTGGAAAACCTTAGAAAATTGGGAATATTTCTTGACTGCGGCCAACTTATTTTATTATAAGTTTGCCGTATTTTTTTAAAAAATAATGAAGTCGTATTATAATTATTTTTGTTTTTCTCCCAAAAAGGTTCCAACATCGTCCCATAGCCCGAGCAAATCAAATAATCTCTTATCTAGGAATTATTTTTGTATAAGAAGGGTGGTTTTGGGTTTTAATGTGGGAGGCCATTGACAGATTATAAAAAAAATGATAGATTTCTAAGTCAACAAGATTTTACGTAAGATGACACAATAGGAGGGATTTAATGTTGATAACAATTGAAGCACAAATTGCTTTTGGTATTTGGATTTTACTCCAAGCGGTATTGTTCTTTGGAATGAGAAAGATGATAAACGAGACTGGTATGGTGTTGTCGTTTTTGTCTACTGTTTTTGTAGGCTATCTACTATATGCCCAGAATTGGACAATTTTTTTCTGGTATGTATTAATTGCAGGAATGATTACGCCGTTTTTGCGAATGATGTGGAAGGAAGAATATCGTGAAAAACTAACGATTATGAAGTATATCTTTACGGTGCTTTTCGTGCTTGTTCTCGACTTCGGAATATATGGAGTAATATATTGGCTGAATATGTAAGCCAGTGGAGAATATTATGACAACTGACGATCAAAAGATTCAAAAAGAATTTACTGAGGCGGAACGAGCACATGTTAAGACTCGCCAAAAGCTTCGTGAGTCTTCTGGGCATAATGCTGAGAAAGTTGCCCTTGAAGAGTATAATAAAACCCACGAGAAACTCATGAACGTAAAAAGGAAATTGGCAGGAGGAACAATCCTGTTCTCGGAAACGTTCTATTTTATGGAGTGTGGACAGTGCGGTTATGAAGCTGGGGCTTACTATGAAAAGCTGCCAGAAGAATATGAGTGTGAAATTTGTGGAAAAATTACACAAGTTGTGCATGAAATAAGTAGGAGACCAACTTTTTACGATGGAAGAATGTGGTAGCGGTAAGGCTTATTATAGTCCCCGCTTTTTTATTTTGTTTAAATGGATCTAATTGAAGTAAAAACTTAATTATGGTTTGCAAAATAAGTTCCAACATCGTCCCATAGCCCGAACAAGCAAAATATCCGCTAATTTGAGCGGTTATTTTTATACCAGAAAAATCAATTCGAACCTTTTCGGGATTTATGGTAAACTGGAGGCATAATAAATTAAGATAAATTTATGAAATTATTTCGTAATAATTTTATTAAACTAATTATTATATCGATTATAATTATCATTATTGTGATAATAATTAGTTTAGCTCAATATCTATCAAATAAAGATTTAAATCTAAAAGAGGATAATCAAAGTAATATTACAGAGCAGTATCAATATCTTAATGAATCAGAAGATAATATAGACAACAGGGAAGATGAAAATACTATTGAAGACTCAATAAAGGTTATCGATGGAGATATTTATAGCTATGGAAATAAAATAGGTTTTATTGAAGAAGATAGTATAAATATTAACTTAGATAAGAAAGTATTTACTTTTAGCGGTGATATAAACAAAATTTATTTTTGGGAACCAAATGAAAAAATTATAGTTTTTAGTTATGATAATCTGGGAATATCAAGTGGACTTTATCGCCCAAATTCAGGGAGAAGTCCTATCGAAATTGTTTACAGTTGTAGTGGTCCTCTTGTAGATATTGAAAATATCAGAGTAGAATATTGTGAAACAAACGGTGTAAATTATTTAACTCAATATGAGTTTAGTGATTTATCAAGCAGTGGATTTGGAACTGGAGGAGGAACATCTTGGATGTGGTATAAACTTTATATTAAGAAAATTAATGGAGTTGATTTCGTCTTGCAAGGAATAATTGGAGATGATTGGATTGATGGTCCAAATTTTTATACGCAAAAGCAGAACGAAAAATATAATATACTGTCAAAGAAAAAATATTTAGATGATTTGCTCAGGAAAAAAAAGGTAAATGAAAACATTGAAAATTGGGATAATTTTGTTGATAAGTTATAATTTTCATTTTTGGAGAAAAATTAAGAAATGTTATGAAGCTATTTCAAGAAGAAATAATGAAAGAAAAAAAATAAAAAATGTTTTTCTAAATAATTGTATTGTTGTTCGAACCTTTTTGTGATTTATGGTAGAATATAGATGTAATA
>DAOWDS010000008.1 GCA_030638895.1 Candidatus Moraniibacteriota bacterium
GAATTGATTTGGAAATATATTATGATGGCAATAATGGTAGTTATATCGGATTTAATCCTACGGGTTTACATTATTATAATCCAGAAAATACAAATATAATAACTAATGACGATTCTTATCTTATTTGGGCGGAGCTGACCACTACAACTGATAAGTACTGTGTTGATTCTAGTGGCGTATCAAAATCTGTATATGGTGATATTAAAGGAACACAATGCAATGCTTCTGAAGAACCTAGAAAAGAAACAAAAGAATATGATAATTTGGCAGAAGAAAATACTTTAAAAGTAGAAAGTGATTTTAATTTAAGTTTCGAGATAAATTTATTGTTAAGTAATTTTAACAAGCCAATTTCTATTACTAGACCTAAAGAAGCGGAAAGCTTAATAAAGATTATGGAAGAAGTGTCTGGCGGACTTATGGGAAATATAATACCCAAAGCTGGTTCTAGTCTTGATTCTGATCAAGATGGTTTAAGCGACAATATGGAAAAAGTGTATGGAACTGATGAAAATAATTCAGATACAGACGGGGATGGATATTTAGACTGGGAAGAAATACAAAATGGATATGATCCAACGGTCCCAGGAGGCGCAAGGTTAGATTATGATAGATTATTTGACACACAATAAGCTATAATAATAAATAAAGGTCGAGTAATATTAAATTTTAATAAATTAATTTTAAAAAATTATGTTTCTAATAATATTTTTTTGGCTAATAATAACAGTTTCGTTTGTTTTATTAGCTAGCATAAAACAAATCAACGAGTATGAAAGGGGAGTTAAATTTCAATTGGGAAAATATATTGGCATTATGAATCCAGGATGGAAAATTGTTATTCCAATTATTCAAACCTACCAAAAAGTTGATATTAGAGTTAAGGCTGTTGATGTTCCAGATCAAGATGCAATTACAAAAGACAATGTTTCTGTAAATGTAAACGCTGTTCTATATTATAAAATTGCAAATTCTGAAGCTGCTATTCTTAAAGTAGAATATTTTGATTACGCAGTATCTCAACTTGCGCAAACAACAATGAGAGACGTAGTTGGCGAAGTTACATTAGATGAATTATTGTCAAATAGAGATCAAATTTCAGATAGAATTCAGGAGATTGTAGATAAAGCAAGCGATCCGTGGGGTATAAAAATTGAATCTGTGGACTTGAAACACATTGAGCTGCCTGAAAATATGAAAAGAACAATTGCTAAACAAGCTGAAGCAGAAAGAGAAAAAAGAGCTGTTATTATCAAGGCCGAAGGAGAAGTGGTGTCAGCTGATAATATGGCGAAAGCAGCGGGAATTTTAACTTCTTCGCCCGGAGCGCTTCATCTTAGAACTTTGCAATCTTTGAACGACTTAAGCTCTGATCAATCAAACACTGTTATTTTTGCGGTTCCTCTTGAAATTTTAAGAGCTTTTGAAAGTCAAAGTAAAAATTAATTTACAATTATATAAACAATGCCAAGGTCTATTAAATCCTTGGCATTGTTTATAGATTTTATAATTTAGGTATTGCCTTGAAATAAAAAGTATGATATAAAAAGACATACTAACATTTTAACAAGATTTTTTATAAAGTTCTCTTGTTAATTTAAGTGTTTGTTAAGATGTTTAAATGTTAAAATGTTAACATGACGTGGGGCGTTAGCTCAGTTGGTAGAGCAGCAGCCTTTTAAGCTGATGGTCACAGGTTCGAGCCCTGTACGCCCCACTAAATAAAACACAGCAATAAATTTGTTGTGCTTTTAATTTTTATTTATAATGATTTAGCTTAGCATTGACAAAAATTATTTGTTATGTAATATTTAAAGTATCAGTTTCGGTTAATAAAAAAAGGAGATGAAGAAGTAATGTTTGATTTGGGAAAATTAGTAATAAATGTTTTTAATCCTCAAAAGGGAGAAAAAATGTTGATAATGTGCGATGTTCCGCATATGGAGATTCCAACGAATGAAAATTGGGAAAAAAGAAGATTGATGGCGAATGATTGGAAAACAAAGCTTTCAGAAATTTCTGAGAAGCATAACTTTGAAGTTGTTGAAGACCTTCTTCTTTATAAAGCAACAGGTGTTAATAATGGACAACTTCCAAAAATCGGCAGCTTGGACGGTAACGAAGTTGAAATAGAAAAAGTATTGAGTGATGTTGATATATGTATTTCCATGACTGAATATTCAGCCACCGCGCCACTTATGGAAATTGCTAAAAGTGGAACTAGGCTAAGATTCGCCAGTATGCCAGGAGTTCAAAAATCCATGGAAGAAACAGCGTTATCGGCTGACTATGGCCTAGTTGCAAAAAAATGTTCGGTATTAACTCCTAAGTTCACAGAAGCTATTAGTGCTTCAATACATTTTAATTCCGGTCATAAATTGTATATAGATCTAAGGAATAGAGTGGCAGAAAGTGACGACGGGATGTGCCACAAAAACAAGTCTAGAGAGTTTCCAGCAATAAATCTGCCAAGCGGAGAATCGTGCATTGCTCCATATGAAGGAGAAGATCGGAAATTAGGAAAAAGCCTAACGTTTGGCCGTATTCCAGTAATGATAAGCGGTGAATTGGTTGTTTACGTAGTGGAAAACAATCGGATTATTAAAGTTGACGGTTCCGGGCCGGAAGCAGAAAGGAAAAAGAAATATTTTGCTGAAGATCCAGCCAGGGGGAATATAGCCGAGCTTGGCGCTGGAGTCAACGAAGAAGCTACTATTAATGCCGAAAGCATCCTGGAAACTGAAAAAGCCGGGACGCATATTGGTACTGGGCTGAGCGAACAACTTGGTGGTAAGACCAAAGCGAACGATTTCAAAAAACCAGAGAATGCTGTTCATTATGACCATCCATTCGCTAAAGGATGCCCGATTGAAATAAAATCGCTAATATTGGAATATCCAGACAAGACGAAAGAGACAATAGTTTTAAATGGAGATTATGTAAAATCCCTTTTTAACTAAAAATTCAACAAACAGAGACTCTTAAAGAGCAAACAATCTTGTTTGCTTCTATTTTTTTGTACATAAAAAAAGGTTTCAACTTTTTCAAAAATTTCAAAATATGTTACAATATAACTATGATAAATAAAGAAATCAAGAAAATTTTAGATAAAATTGTAGTGGATTTATATCAAGGTATAAAATCTGATTTTATTGTGGAGTCTCCAAGACAGAAAGATTTTGGCGATTATGCTTCAAATGTTGCTATGGTATTAGCAAAAGAGCTTCAGAAATCACCAATGGAAATTGCTGCAAAGATTATAGAAAAAGCTAAAGCAGAAAATCATCAAAAGAAATTATTCAGCAAAATATCCGTTATTGCTCCAGGATTTATAAATTTTGAAATTTCTGATAATCGTTTAACAGTAAATCTAAACTGGATTTTGAAAAAAAAATGTAAATTCGGTTCATCTGAAATTGGAAAAGGAAAGACTGTAATTATTGATTATTCTGCTCCAAACATTGCCAAGCCGATGCATGTTGGACATTTGCGAAGCACAATAATTGGTCAATCTCTTTATAATATTTATAAATTTTTGGGATACAAAACAATTAGCGATAGTCATATTGGTGATTGGGGAACTCAATTTGGAAAACTTATTTATGCTTATAAACATTGGGGTAATAAAAAAGGAATTGATAGGAATCCTATTGAAGAAATGACAAAACTTTATGTAAAATTTCACGAAGAAGCAAAAAAAAATCCTGAACTTGAAGAATACGCAAGAATAGAAACAAAAAAACTCCAGGAGAAAAATGATGAAAATATTAAATTGTGGAAATTTTTAGTCAAAGAAAGCCTAAAGGATTATAATAAAATTTATAAAATTTTGAATATTAAATTTGACTATGTTCTTGGTGAGAGCTTTTATAATAAAATGCTTTTAGGTATTGTAAACGAAGCCATGGAAAGAAAAATTGCAATAAAAAGCGAAGGAGCGATAGTTATAAATCTTGATAAATATAATTTATCCCCGTTTTTAATTCAAAAAACCGATGGGGCGTATATTTATACAACAACTGATATTGCTACGGCAAAATATCGGAAAGAAAAATTAAAGGCCGATAAAATTCTTTATGTCGTGGCAAACGAACAAACGCTTCATTTTCAGAAATTATTTGCCTCTCTTGAGCTTTTAGGCATATGCGAAAATATTGAAAAAGAACATATTAAATTCGGCATGGTGTTTGGAGAAAGCGGCAAAAAGTTTTCAACACGAAAAGGAGAAACAGTAAGATTGACCGATTTGATTCATAGGTCGATTGAATTTGCTCAAATGGTAATAGAAGAAAAAAATCCAAAATTAAGCAGAAATGAAAAAAAGAAAATTGCGAAAAAAATTGGAATCGGAGCTGTAAAATATAATGATCTTTCTCAAAATAGACTAACAGATATAGTCTTTGATTGGGATAAAATACTTTCTTTTGAAGGAAATAGCGCACCGTATTTACTATATACCTATGCAAGAATAAATTCATTAGTTGAAAAATACAACAAGACCTATAAATTAAATAGAATTAATATTTTAGACAAGCTAGATTTGGGATTGCTTAAAGATAATTTAGAAAAAGATATAATGAAAAAACTTTTGAAATTTCCAGAAATTGTTGAAAATTCAGCAAACGAAAATAGTCCGCATTTTATTGCTTTGTACATATATGAATTATCTTCGCTTTATAACGGATATTATAACTCTGTTCAAATTATAAAATCTGAGAAAAAAATAACTAGAGCAAGAATTGCTCTATCAAAATCAGTTGCGATAACGGTGAAGAATGGATTAAATTTATTAGGAATTGATGTTTTAGAAAGAATGTGAAAAAAAATATGATTATTCATTGTCAAATCGTTATTATATGTTATGCTTTGTTTATTGAAGTAATTTAGCAATAAATTTATATTATGCAACAATACAGAACACGCTCTTGCGGAGAGCTAACTAAAAAGAATGAAGGCAAAAGAGTTATTTTATCTGGATGGGTAAATTCTAGAAGAGATCATGGCGGGCTTATTTTTATTGATTTGCGCGATAGGTATGGTCTAACTCAAATTACTTTTGATCCAAAAATTTCAAAAGAGTCTTGGGAATTGGCAAATAAGATTAGAAATGAGTATGTAATACGAATTAAAGGAAAAGTTATTTTACGGCCAAATGATATGATAAATTCAAAATTAAAAACAGGCGAGATTGAAGTTAGGGTTGAAAATATCGGAGTTTTATCAGAATCTAAAACTCCGCCGTTTGAAGTTGAAGAAATAGATGGCATTGATAAAGCTAAAGACGTAAAGGAAGACCTTAGGTTGGAATATCGTTATCTTGATATACGAAGAAAAAAAATGCGTGATAATTTAAAAGTACGACATAAAATAATAAAGTTTATTAGAGATTACCTTGATCAAAAAGATTTCTGGGAAATTGAAACTCCGAGTCTTACAAAAAGCACTCCTGAAGGAGCAAGAGATTTCATTGTTCCGTCAAGGCTTCATCAAGGAAAATTTTATTCTCTTCCGCAGTCGCCACAGCAGTACAAACAGCTTTTAATGGTTGGCGGCATAGAAAAATATTTTCAGATTGCAAGATGTTTTCGAGATGAAGACCAAAGAGGAAGCAGGCAACTGGAATTTACGCAACTTGATATAGAAATGTCATTTGTGACTCAAGATGAAATACTTAATCTAATGGAAGATATGATAATTAGGATAGTGGAAAAACTATCTGATAAAGAAATAATGTTTAAGCCGTTTCCTCGTTTAAATTATGACGACGTTATGAAAAAATATGGCGTTGATAAACCAGATCTTAGATATAATCTTGAAATTGAGGATATTAGTGATATTGTGAGAGATTGTGATTTCACGGTTTTTTCTGGAGCGGTTAAAAATGGCGGAGTCGTGAAAGCGATATGCGCAAAGGGAGCAGCAAAATTTTCAAGAACTTATATTGATAAATTAACTGGATATGCCAAAGAACTTGGAGCTAATGGCCTTGCTTATATCGTAATAAAAGAAAATGAGCTACAATCTCCAATAGTAAAGTTTTTGGGCGATGATTTATCACAAAAAATAATTAAGCAAATGAAAGGCGAGCCTGGAGACATTGTTTTTTTTGGAGCAGATCGCGAGCAAATCGTAAGAGACGTGCTTGGTCAAATTAGAATTAAACTTGCGGAGAAACTCAACTTGATAGACGATAACAATAAGCTTGCTTTTGCGTTTGTTGTCAACTGGCCGCTATTTGAAGAGGAGCTTGAAAATGGACATTATGCTCCGGAACATCATATGTTTACAATGCCACACGAAGACGACTTATCTCTTCTAACAAGCAATCCGGGAAAAGCAAGGTCATATCAGCATGATATGATTTTAAATGGACAAGAAGTTGCTGGCGGAAGTATTAGAATTCATAATAGAAAAATTCAGGAAAAAATCTTTGATTTGATTGGTTTTACGGATAAAAGAAAGAAAAGTTTTGAACACATGCTTAGAGCCTTTGAATATGGCCCTCCTCCTCATGGAGGAATTGCAATGGGACTTGATCGGTTTATTATGATTTTGCGCGACGAAGCAGACATCCGTGAAGTAATTGCTTTTCCAAAGTCTGGAGATGGCAAAGATCTTACAATGGGCGCTCCAAGTGAAATTGAAAAAGAACAATTAGATGAATTGGGAATCAAGCTGAAAAAGAGCTAGAATTAATGTAAGCTTCATTAACATTCTCTTTGTAAAAATAGGCATATTTTCACTGTCGCAAGAAAGTGTATATTGATAAAATATTAAGTTTTATTGTCAAATTTATAAAAATTTAAAAAGTTGTTAAAATGTTAATATGATTAAATATGAGCCGGTAATTGGAATGGAAATTCACGTAGAATTAAAAACAAAATCAAAAATGTTTTGCGCTTGCGCGAACAATCCAGATGAGACGCAACCTAATCAAAATATTTGTCCGATTTGCATGGGAAATCCTGGAACATTGCCAGTCGCAAATAAAAAAGCGATAGAAGACACGATAAAAACCGCTCTTGCTTTAAATTGTAAAATTGCCAAGCATTCAAAATTTGATAGAAAAAACTATTTCTATCCAGATCTTCCGAAAGGTTATCAGATAAGCCAATATGATATGCCATTAAGCGAAGGCGGATTTTTGGAGTTTAACGGTAAAAAGATAAATATTACGCGAATTCATCTTGAGGAAGACACTGGAAAGCTTATTCATCCAAAAGAAACAGATTATTCTCTTGTTGATCTGAATCGAGCAGGAACGCCATTAATGGAACTTGTGACGGAACCTGAGATTAAGTCAGCGCAAGAAGCAAAAGAATTTTGCAGGCAGCTTCAATTAATTGTGAAATATTTGGGCGTGTCCGACGCTAACATGGAAAAAGGACATATGAGATGCGAGGCTAACATTAGCATTAAACCTGTATGGCAAAAAGAATTCGGTACAAAAGTTGAAATTAAAAACCTGAATTCATTTAAAGCAGTGGAAAGATCAATTGAATATGAAATAAAAAGACAGTCGGAAGCTTTGGATGATAAAGAAGAAATTGCGCAAGAAACGAGAGGTTGGAACGCTGATAATCAAGAAACATATTCTCAAAGAAAAAAAGAAGAAGCTCATGACTACAGATATTTTCCAGAGCCAGATTTACCGCCTATTGATTTGACTAAAAAAGCAGGGTTGTTTGATATAGAAAAAATAAAAGAGAGTATTCCGGAATTGCCATTATTTAAAAAGAATAGATTTATAAATCAATATAAATTGTCAGAAGAAAACGCGAGAATATTTTCCGAAGACAAAGAGCTTGCTAATTATTTTGAACAAATTGTGTCTGAATTAAGAGAATGGGGAAATTCAAAAAGAATCGATGGAAATTTAATTGATAAACTAACAAAACTAACCGCTAATTACATTTTAACTGAACTTCAAAGATTGCTTTATAAAAATGACGACACGGTTTCTTGTTGTAAAATTACAGCTGAAAATTTTGCAGAGTTTATTACATTAATACAAGAAGGAAAAATTTCAAGCAGTGGCGCGCAAACACTACTTTTTGAAATGTATAAAACAGGAGGAGACCCGTCAAATATTCTTGATGAAAAGAGCTTAGGGCAGGTTAGTAATGAAAGTGAAATTGAAAAACTTGTTTACAAGATAATAAAAAACAACCAAAAATCGGTTGAAGATTATAAAAATGGTAAAGAAGTAGCTCTGAAATTTTTAATTGGACAATCAATGAAGGAAAGCAATGGCAAGGCTAATCCACGGGTTGTTGAAGAGATATTGAAGAAAAAGTTGGGATAAATTATTTCAGGAATTTGTTTGCTAATTTTTTCGCTTCACTGTAATTTTCAACCCAAACTATTCTTTTGTCACGCTTAAACCATGTTATTTGGTGGCGAGCATATCGATGAGTACGGAACTTGATTTTTTGAATTGCTTCTTCAAGGCTCATTTTATTTCTTAGGTAAGAACTAATTTCAAAATATCCGATTCCGCTTAAAGCAGGCAGGTTTGAGTTATATTTTTTAGATAAATTTATTGTTTCTTCAATTAAGCCTTGTTTTATCATCTTATCGACTCTTTTGTCGATTTTTTTGTATAAAATTTCTCTATCTGTTTTTATGCCGATTTGCAAAACATTAAACAGGAGCTTCCCTTTAATTTGCTGAGATGAAAAAGGTTTTCCCGTGATTTCATAAACTTCCAACGCTCTAATTAATTTTCTTTTATTGTTTGGTCCTATAGTTTTTGCAGATTTTATGTCGATTTTTTCAAGTTTTTTGTATAGGTAATGTTCTGTGTGCTTTTCAAGTTTTTCTCTAATCTTTTTGTTTGGTGGAGCTTTTGGAATTTCAAAATTATCAACAATAGAATTTATATAAAGTCCTGTGCCGCCGACAACAATCGGGACTCTCTCTTGTTTATGGATATTATTTATCGTTTCGATAGCAAGTTTTTTGTACTGAGAAAGTGAAAATTTTTGATTAGGATTTTTTATATTAAATAGATAGTGAGGAATGCTGATAATAGAATTTTGAATTTGTAAAATTGGCGATCCCGTTCCAATGGGCATATTCTTATAAACCTGTCTTGAATCAGCATTAATAATCTCTCCATTATGTCTCTCGGCCAATTTCAAAGACAGCTCAGTTTTCCCCGAGGAAGTTGGCCCTAGAATAACAATTAGTGGTTTGAGTTTTGACATTTTATGATTTAGTTGGTAATATAAAATAAGGAGGTGGCATCAATGCCATTGACAGAAAGTGATGTTTTAAACATTGAAAAAGCGCAAGCGATGTTAAGGAAAAAAATAACTAGTGTCCTTTTTGATTTAAGGATTGCTGATATTATAAACAAAGATTCAAATAAATATTGTTATGTATCTCTTTCGGCCTCTGAATTGCTTATTATATTAAGAGAAGACAAAAAAGGCATGATGCAAGCAATAACAGATGAATTGGAAAGTCAAAACTCATTCATAGCAATAGTGCGTGGAGCAAACACAGAAAAAGAAGTAAAAAATGCATTAGAATATCTTGTTAAAATAGGGGAGTTTTTACAAGGAGAAAAAAAATGCAAAATAACAAAATTGATTTGGAAAGAGAAGAGATTTTATACCTGTGAATTTATTTAATTTCACTATTCTTTCTTTTTATACCCGAGCATTCGCTTGGGTAATTTTTATATTTTTTTTCCTTCAAGACCCCAAGAATCCACTTTGGTTATTTGTGTTTTTGTAAATTCTCCAATTAAATATTTGTTATGATAATATGTATTGTCGTTCTGTTTATCTTTTCCAGTTTTTATCTTCACATTTTTAAAACTTCGAGTTTTTCCGTAGATATA
>DAOWDS010000003.1 GCA_030638895.1 Candidatus Moraniibacteriota bacterium
AAGAAATCTTAAAGATGCAGTAAGAATAAATGACTGGTTGGAAAAAGAAGATGACAGAGAAGTTCATTCAGTAAAAGAAAATAATATATTAAGCAAAAATTCAAAATCAAATGAGAAATTTATTTGGAATATAAAAATGACTGTTGCTCAATTATATACAGACAATCTCTCTGAAGAGGTTAAAAAAGGTCAAAAGGAAAAAATCGCTCAAGGTTGGTTGCCAGCTACTCCGCCTATTGGATATATAACAATCGGAGAAAAAGGTCATAAAACGCATATTATTAATAATAACGAAGCAATTCTTGTAAGAAAAATCTTCAAACTTTATTCTTCTGGCAACTATTCATTAAAAAGACTGGTTGAAATTGCCTACAAAAAAGGATTAAGAAATAAGCTAAATAAAAAAATAGGGATATCTCAAATGCACAGACATATGAGCAATCCTTTTTATATCGGAAAAATAAGGTGGAACAATAAAATATATCAAGGCAAACATGATCCCTTGATCACCAAAGAAATATTTAATGCGGTTCAAAATGTAATGCACTGTAAAAAAACGCCTAAATTTTCAAAGCACAATTATTTATTCAATAGCTTGATGAAATGTAGTAAATGTGGCGGTTTAATTACTTGGGAAAAACAGAAAAGTTATATTTATGGACATTGTAATAGATATAGACCTTGCAATCAAAAGAAATATTTTCGTGATGAGATAATCGAAGAACAATTATTAAAAGAAGTTAAAAAAATAAGTCCGAAATCACCAGCATTAATTGCTTGGGTTATTAAAGCATTAAAAGAAAGCCACAAAGATGAAAGCGTATATCATAATAGCATTGTAGAAGAATTAAATAATAGAATAATTGCAATCAAACAGAAATTAGATAAATCATATGAAGATAAATTAGATGAAATTATTTCAAAAGATAAATATTTAGAATTGAGAAATAAATTTGAAACAGAAGAAAAAGAAATTATTAAAACTTTATCAAAACATAAAAAAGCAAACTTGGAGCATTATGATTATGGGCTTCTTGTTTTAGATGTGATTAAAAATTCTACTGAAATATTAAAAGACAAGAACAAGCCAAATAATCTAAAAAGAGAATATTATAAAAAGATATTTTCTGAAATAAAGGTTTTAGATAGTGAGATACAAGTTGAATATAACAAAGCGTTTAAATTCATTGCTGATTTCAGTTCGAAAGTAGAAAATATATGTGAAAATAATAATTTTACTTTCGAACCAACAATTAATCTTTTAGATAAAACAAAAACAGGCACTCTATTGCCCGTCTATTCCGAATTGCTCGGGGACAGGGATTCGAACCCCGATCAACAGGATCAAAACCTGCCGTCCTACCATTAGACGATCCCCGAATATTTAATTTTACACACCCCAGCCTCTCTCTAGAGGGGAATATATTTCATTATACGTTATGAGTTAAACCACTTCTCCGCCAAACATATCTAGAGCTGAATTGACAAGGTTGTCTTCTTTATCTTCAGTTTGCTTTTCTTTTTTTACAAAATTCGTTTCTTCAATTTCATATCCCATCTTTTTGGCTTCGTCTTGAGTTATAAATTTCAAGAAAACTTTTCCTTTCAAAATTTCTTCTATCACATTTTCAATAATACTTCTAATTTCAACTTTTTGAAGCTTATCCTTGTGAAAAGAATATTCACAAGAAATTATAATCTCATCACACTTAACATCAATTGGCTGACAAGTTTTTAAAAACACTGTGATAGAATGATTTTTAGGCTTTACTTTTTCCAAAATTTCACACCAGTATTCTCTTATGTTCTTAAGGCTAACATTACTTTCGTTCGTAATTTTGGCATTTTTCTTTTCTTTTTTAAGATTCTCTTCTGAAGCTTTTTCTGTGACAATTTTCTGTTTTATTTCTTCTTCTTTTTTTTCAAGTCCTATGCTTTTTTTTACAAAATTACCAGATTGTTTGACTTGATTAGAAACCTTTTCTGTTATTTTTTTAATTGGCTGTACAATTTTATCATTATAATCATTTTTTTTTCTTTCTGTCAATGATTCTCTGTCTTCAATATTAACTTGCGCAACCGCTAGCTCTAGCGGAAGCTGTGGAATGATTGCTGACTTAATTTCTTCTTTACTTTTTATAAAAACACGGATAATTTTTATTATCAGAGAAATTGAAGATTTTTGAGAAATTTCTTTCAGTTCCAAAATTTGCTCTTCTGTCATTTCAGAAGAAAAATGTTTCTCCATTTCAGGGCTTATTTTTATAAGCATTAGCTTCCTCGCGTATTCTACTACTGAACCTGAAAACTGTTCAAGATCATAGCCATCATCGGTTATTTTGCTTATATACTCAATGGCTTCACTATATTTCTTTTCTAAAATTAAATTAATAATTTTTATTGCTACTGAAATATCAGCCACAGAAAGAATTTTTTGAACCTCTTTAAGGGTTATTTTATTTCCTTCTTCAACAGAAAGAATCTGTCCAAAAAGACTTTCACTGTCCCTTAGTCCTCCATTAGAATTTATTGCAATAAAGTCCAGAACACTGCTTTCCACTTCAACTCCTTCTTTTTTTGCGATTTCAGACAAACATTTGGTTATTTCAAATACTTTTATACGCCTAAAGTCAAACCTTTGACATCTAGAAATTATAGTCGCTGGAATTTTATGGACTTCGGTGGTCGCCAAAATAAAAATAACATGTTTTGGCGGCTCTTCAAGGGTTTTTAAAAGAGCGTTAAACGCGCCCTTACTCAACATATGAACTTCATCAATTATATAAACTTTATATTTTCCGACTGATGGCGCAAAATTTATTTTCTCTATGATATCTCTTATCTTATCAACCTGAGTATGTGTTGCAGCGTCAATTTCAACCATATCTAAAAAACTGTTTTGATTTACGCAAAGACAAATTTCGCATTTATTGCACGGGTTTCCTTTTTTTTGATCTTTACAATTTACAGTTTTGGCAAGAATTCTGGCAATTGTAGTCTTTCCAATTCCTCTCGGACCGGAAAATAAATACGCATGAGCGACCTTCCCATTTTTTATGGAATTTTTAATAGTTTGGATAACATGTTCCTGTCCAACAACATTATCAAAGATTAAAGGTCTGTATTTTCGATATAATACTTCGCTCATAGAATTTAAACATTTAAATTTAAAAATATTAACAAATGATTAATCGGGCTTTAAACAATGCTTTAAAATATAATAATTTTTATCATAACAAAACAAAGATTCTGAACTAAATTCAGAATGATAGCTTTTTTCTAAAATAAATAAAAATATACCTATAATAAATCATTAGAGATTCCTCTGTCTTTATCTTCGTTTCCATCAAACTGCGCTTCCTTTTTTATTTCCTCAACATCGGGCATCCATTCATCTTCTAATAGCTCGTTCTCGCTTTTTATATCTTCTTGATCTTCCGCGCTATCTTTTTTAATATTATTTTCTTGTATATCATCTGCAATGTCAGCAATTTTATCTTTTTCTAAATCTTCTATCACGGCCTCGATCGCGGCCCATTTGCTTATTTTTTCTTTTGGAACAACCAGAGCCACTTCATCACCTTCTTCCGCTTTAAAATATGTCAAAGAAGCCAAAAGAACATTGTATTTTCTTCCTTCAGAAGAAACATAAAACTTTTCGTCAGAATCTTTCATAATAGTTCCTATTGTTTTTCTTCTGTCGGCCGGGCTTATTTGTTTGTAAACAAAAGAACCATCTTCTGTAATAGTAAGTTTAAGTAAGTCTCCTTCAATAAGTTTTGACTTGCTCGCGTAATTAACTGGTATTGGATAAGTTTTGCCATCAAGTCCAGTCATTTTCTCGCCATCAAATATGCCTTCTATAATCTGGCTTACTTCGGAATCATTTAATTTTTTTCTAAAACCGTTATCAATTTGCGATAAAATCTGTTTCGCGGCAACAATATTTCTTTCCGCGTTTTCAATCATTTGACGCAAAAGAACTATTTTATTTTGTTTTGGCTCTTCCATATTTTTATTTTTATTTTTATTTTTTATATTTTTCAACATTATTAGTATATCAGATTATTAAAATTTGTAAACTAAAATAAAAATAAAAAATGCCTGTTAGGAACCTATTTCGGTACCCCATTGACATATTTTTAAAAGTATGATAAGCTTTTATTATTTGAGGAAGAAATCAGGTTCGTTTCTCAAGAACAGTAAATTTACAAAGCCTGAAAACTAAAAAATTAGTGGAAGCTGTTGCTATTAGCATCACCTTCTACCATAAATTAAAAAACCAGAAAGAGAGAAAGAAGAGCTGCTCTGTTGTCGAAAACATCAGCTCTTCCTACTAAATCATACTATTTATCATTTAAGGACTTTTATAGGTCTGTTTTTTATTTGTGTACCCTAAATTATACTTTATACTATCTATTTCATATTGAATATTAAACCGTTCTTGCCAAAATTTACAAAGTATTATACTTTTAAAGAAGAGGGGGTATTTTAAATAAAATAACATTTTAAAAATGTCTACAATAGCTTTTAAAGAAATCAAAAAAGGAACAAACATTCTAATAGAAAAAGAGCCGTATGAAGTTATAGACCGATCCTTTCGAGCCAAGCAGCAAAGAGAAGCTATGGCGACGGTTATTATGAAAAATCTTTTAACTGGAAAAGTTTTAACCAAAAATTTTCAATCCTCTGCCCAAGTTGAAGAAATAAATCTTGAAGAATCAAAAGCTCAATTTTTATATAAAGACGCGGATGACTATTATTTTATGGATCAAGAAACATACGATCAATTTTCTCTTACAGCGGATCAGCTTGGAGATTCCATAAATTATCTCAAAGAAGAAATTACCGCCAGAATAAAAAAATTTGAAGACAAACCTATTGACATTATTCTTCCGGCTGAAATAAGTTTGAAAGTCATTGACGCTCCTCCTGGAATTAAGGGAGATACTGTTCAGGGAGGATCAAAAACTGTCACGCTTGAAACTGGAATGAAAATTAATGTTCCTTTGTTTATAAAAAAGGATGACAATTTGATAATAAAAACTAAAAACGGAAATTTTGACAGAAGAAAATAAACTTTCAATTTAAAAAATATGAAACAAGAACTATTTGAATCTTCAAAAATTGCTAATGAAAAAATAGAGGAAAGACACGACTTGGAACAATATTTTTTTAGCCAAGAAACAGCGCAAGAAATGTTTAATATTTTTATTAGAAGAAGCCTTTCTGAAAATAAAGAATGCTGTTTTTTATGTTGCCCTGTTTTAGCAGAAATAGCCGAGAAAGAAGGCTTTGAAAAAAATACCACTCTGCTTAATATAGACGAAAGGTTTAATAAGCTCAAAAGCTATAGAAAATTTGATATTTCAGCGGATAAAATAGACACGGAATTGGAAAAACAATTTGATATGATAATATGCAATCCTCCATTTTTTGGAATAGAGCCAAATCAACTAGGAAAAACCGTTGAATCTCTTTTAAAAAATGAAGGAGAAGCATATATAGTTTTTCTAAAAAGAAAAACTGAAGAATTTTATTCTGCTATGGAAAAACTTGGATTTAATGTTGAAAAATTGAAATTCAAATTAGATTATAAAACTATAAAAGATCCTATCAATCGCATAGCTTTATATAAACTGAAAATGAAAAATAAAGATGATTAATAGAAATTTAATTTAAAAAACAAAAGGAGAACGAGAGATGTGCAAACACAAAACTATCAGAGAGTTGATAAAAGGGCAAACCCTTTTTATTTTTATTTAAAAACATTCAAATTTTTTCTTATATCCTCAACGCTTTCAACTTTAACAAGTTTTTTTCTCGCTTCTTTCGCATTTTTAAATCCACGAAAATACCAAATAAGATATTTTCTCATTTCAATAATCCCGTGCTTTCCTTTGCTTTTATATGACATTTTGGCGTGTTTTATCGTGGCTTTTTTTATTTCTTCAAAAGAAAATTCTTGATACTCCCCTTTTTCTAAAAATTCTTTTGTTTGAGAAAAAAGCCATGGTTTTGTAAGCGCTCCTCTGGCGATCCCAATACCATCAGCTACAGTTCTATCTAACATTTTTTTTGCGTCTTCTGGAGTATTAACGCCTCCATTTGCTAAAACTGGAATATTAACAATGGATTTTACTTTTTTGATTTGGTCGTAATTTATTGCGCCAGTAAATCCCTGTTTCAGGCTTCGTCCATGAATCATAATTGCCGAAATTGGCAGGTTATTCAATTTTTTTACAAATTTATAAGCCGTAACATTTCCGACTTTTGCTCTGATTTTAATAGACACTGGAAGTTTTGTTCCATTTAGCGTTTCTATGATAATTTTTCTCGCTTTTTCTGTATTATTCATAAGAGCCGCGCCACTCCCATTTGAAAAAACTTTTTTTGCCGGACATCCCATATTAATATCAATACCATCTGGTTTCACTTTTTCACTCACAAATTTTGCGGCATTGCGAAAATATTTTGGATCATTGCCAAAAAGTTGAACAACATAAGGTCTTTCTGACTTATCAAATTCTAAGAATTTCAATGTTTTTTTACCTTCAAAATTCAAAGCTGTCGCACTTGCAAGTTCTGAGTAAACTACATCCGCGCCATGATATTTGCATATTTGCCGAAATGACGATGTTGTATAACCCGCCATAGGAGCCAATGCCAAAATCGGCTTATTTAATTTTTTCCAAAAATTTTTCATTTATAAATATAATAATTTGTCATTTCGTGAGAGCAATAGCAACGAGAAAACACAATATATAAATAATAAATAAACTTGTCATTTCGAATCCCGTTAGGGTGAGAAATCTGTGAACCATACCATACAGTGAAACTTAATCAGTCCACAGATCTCTCAATCGCTCCGCTCATTTCGAGATGACAATTTGATAACTCTCTATTTTTTCACATTTTATTTTTTAACAACTATGATTACTGTCATAATTTCTTCAATATTCTCATGAAAACCTGTTGGATAATCCAATAATGCGTTTTCTAAGACATTTTCATTATATTGATATTTCTCTCCGCGCCTTGTTCCCGGATCATTTACAATGAATTCCTTTTTTAAAATATCATACCCAATAATAACTAGATTATGAGTTATGGGTCCGGGAGGAGTATAAAAAGGATTTCCAAGCAACTGACCATTTGTCGGAACAATAACAAGATTGCCTTTAAAAAGTTCTTGCTTAATATCCTCTTTTGCTATATCATATCGTACTTCAATATTATCATATTTATAAAATCCTTTAAATATTATTTGCGCTGTATCCTGCGCGCTCGTGTCATAATAATTTCCAATAATTTCCTCTTCGTAGGCAGATATTAAATCAATTTCAGAATCTACATATTTCAAATCAAGTTTTTTTTCGCGAACCCATGCCATAGCCATAATCACCGCGACCTCTTCACAGCCATCCTGTTTTCTAGGATCGTCCCAATTCCCATATGGAGCTTGAGACGAAAAAGGAACATTCAATAAGATATTTTTTTCTTTAATAAATTCTTCTTTTATATCTTTTTTCGCAACTTCTTTATTTTTTTCTTTATTATTATTTAAAGCTACATCTTCCATTTTTTTGTCTTTATCAAAAACAAAAGGTTCTTCTGTTTCTGGAAAATCGTTCATATCCTGAAAAACACAAGGCTTGCTTTGCAAGTTAATATAAAGATTTATCGCTATCGCCAAAACAGCTAGAATTGCAATAGACAAACAAAAAAAAGTGATTAATTTTCTTCTTATCTTCTTCATAAATCAAATTATTAATTATTCTACCGTCCTGCACATTTTTAATATCTTTAGAACTCAACGCGTTTGCAAGTGTCGGACACCTATACGCAAGTTTTTAATTTACGGTTTATGTTTATATAGAGAAAAATACATTAATATAAAAATAATCGTGTAGGTGTCCAACACCTTAAATATAGCAAGAGCGTAAGTCCTATTATTTATAAAATAACTTCCCTAGCCTAATTTCATCATAAGAGTATTCTCCTTTGAGATATTCAAAAACCGGTTTTAGTTTTTCATCGCCGCATTTTTCAAACGCTGTTTTTATTTTTTCCAATCTTTCCTGTGGCGGCTTTAGATAATCAATATCAATATCTTCTCCGTTTGAAATCAGTTTTTTAATATGCGCTACAATCGTTCCATATTTAAATCCTTGTTTATCGGCAATTTCTGAAATAGAAAGTTTTTGAGAAATCATTTTTTTTGTCCTAATATATCTATCTGGAACCGCAAAGCTATTATTTTTTTTGACATTTCTGTTTTGAACACGATTTAGAATTTCAACAGATTGAATATTATTTTCTTTGATATAGTTGTTTATGACAGCTAAAAACACTTCTGAAAAATTTTCCAGTTTTCTAATTCCCACGCCTTCAATTTTAGCAAAAGAATTTTTATCAGCGGGGAAATAACGCGCCATTTCCTGCAAAGATACGTCAGAAAAGATCATAAACGGGGGAACGTTGTTTTTATTAGCAATTTGTTTTCTAAACTCTCTCAATTTTTCAAACAAATCAAAGTCGTACTGTATCTTTCTTCTTGAAACACTTTTTTCCTGCCCTTCTAAATCCTCATGCATTTTCGGCAATTTTAATGCTTCTTTTTGCTTCAAAAACAAAATGCCTTTCTCTGTAACTGACACAATGGGATATTTTCCCGAACTTACCTGTAAAAATTCATATGCAATCAAAGATTTCGTAATGTGATTTATTTCGTCTTTATTAAAATCACTGACAATTCCAAAAACAGAAAGATTATTATGCTGATTATCAATAATTTGCTGTGAACTTTTTCCCAAAAGAACATCAGCAATATAATTTCTTCCAAATCTGTTGCCGGTACGAATGACACAGGAAATAATTTTTTGGGAAATTTCAGCAGCATCAAATAATAAATTCGGATTCAAACAAATATCACAGGCTTCACAGCTTTTTTTATCTAATTCTTTTCCATCTGAAGAAGGGAATGAATATTCCTCGCCGAAATATCCCAATACATATTTTCGACGGCAAATTATTGTCTCGCAATACTTAATAATCTGATTTAATTTTTCTCGAGATTTTTCCTGCTCAACCGCGTCTTTCATTTGATCAATAAAAAATTCGTGTTTCCTGATATCTCCATAAGAATAGAATAAAACACATTCACTCGGCAATCCATCTCTTCCCGCTCTGCCAATCTCTTGATAATATCCTTCAATGGTTTTTGGAAATGTATAATGGACTACAAGACGAACATTTGGCTTATCAATTCCCATCCCAAAAGCAATAGTCGCAACGATGATCAACGCCTCGTCTTTGATAAATAGTTCTTGGTTCTTCTTTCTGGTTTCACTGTTCAATCCCGCATGATATGGCAAAGCCTTAAAACCTTCTAACTGTAAATACATCGCGATTTTTTCCGTATCTTTTCGAGAAAAACAATAAATAATTGCTGATTCATTTTTATGTTTTTGGAGAAGCCCTAAAAGCTTATCAAAAGCTTTTCTTTTCCTAGTTACGATCATCTCTAAATTTTCTCTATTAAAGCTAGAAATAAACGACCTAGAATTATCCAGCAAAAGTTGCCTAACTATATCTTCTCTCACCTTTGCAGTGGCAGTGGCAGTAAGCGCGATAATCGGAATTTTAGGAAACTCACTTTTAAAAAATTTCAAATTGCGATATTCGGGACGAAAATCATGCCCCCACTGAGAAATGCAATGCGCCTCGTCAATAGCGATTAATTTCACATTCACTTTTTTTAAAAAATTTTTGAAATCAAGTGATGCTAATCGTTCCGGAGCGATATAAAGAATTTTTACTTTCCCCGCGATTACTTTCTCTTGAATCTGCTGAATTTCAGCTGGCAATAAAGATGAGTTTATATATTCAGCGGATATCCCGTTTGTCTTCAAAGCATCCACCTGATCTTTCATTAAAGCGATCAGCGGAGAAACGACCAAAGTCAGCCCGTCAAATTTTAAAGCTGGCAATTGATAGCACAAAGACTTCCCTCCTCCAGTCGGCATTAAAACAAAACAATCTTTTCCCAAAAGAACATGTTCAATAACCTCCTCCTGTAAAGGACGAAATTCATCATAACCAAAATATTTCTTCAAGAGTTGTTTCATAAATCTATTTTATAAATTTTTATAAATTTGTTTTAAGAATTTGTTTTACTTTGCTTAAATATTTTAAAATCAATTCTTTTAGAATGGTATGGTAATACATATTACCATACCATTGGTTGTTATTTTGATTTTTGACTTTAATGTTTTTATCTATCTTCTATATTCTATCTTCTATATTCTATGATTTTCCTATTTATATTTTTTTGCTTATTGTTCTATATAATCTTTACTAAGCTTAATAATCCTAAAAGATTATACTTATCGGTATGGTAATATGTATTACCATATCATTTGAAATTGTAGATTAAATTGGTTAAATTGGTTTTTTATTTATTTTTTCGTTTTTTGAAACCTTTATCATTATCAATTAAATTAAACAAGAAAAAATGTAATGGATATTTTTTCTTAAGCCATCCAAAACTATAAGGCTCTGGTTTATTGTCACATCTGGAAGCTTTGAGTTGTTTTTTAAATTGCTTTTCAAAACTTCCGATTGCTTTTTCATATCCACCAGAACCAGATATAATCCATCCCTGCACCCGACCAATCGTATCTTTACCAACTTCTAATTTGTCCGCAATACTATTATATGACTCCCCCTTTAACAAACACTTAGCAATTTCAATTCTCCGTGCCAGCATTATCGCTTCGCTCTCACTTAAAAGATCCTTAAAGAACTGCTCTACTTCATTCCTTGTTTTAAGACGCGAAATTGATGTCCATAACAAGTCTAAATAGTTCTTTTTTGATTTTGGTTCTAACTTTCGCGGATTAACTTTACTCATATTTTTATTTTAATAATAAATAACTTATTTACAAACAGTATGGTAATATGTATTACCATACCACTAGTCATTACTACAATTTTTTATTTTTGATATCTTTATTTATATCTTTTTTTTGTTTTCTAGAAACCAAATAATCAACAGCTGCATTTATTTGTTTATTAAAACCGTTTTCAGTATTTATAGATTTAAAACCAAACTTTTCAGTTTCTTTTTGAAAATACTTTCCATATTCACATAATGTTTTTACGGCTTTGATCATATTTTATTCTTTTCTTAGATTATCAATAATCCAATCATTATTGTTTCTGTTACTAACCAATCCTTTATAGATCTCTCTTTCATTTGTTTTCATTAAATAAATAATTTTAATATTTTAATTTGTCTTATATATTTTGACCAAATTCGGCAAAAGCTGAACACCTTCAATAATATAATCCATTTTACACTCCAATAAATAATCAATAAGACTTCTTACTCCAAGCCAAATCGTTTTTGCTTCTTTAATGTCATCCTTGAGTATTTGCTTGCCATTATAATCTTCAAAAAATTTATCAACATTTTTTGCATCAAACATTTTCATAAATGGAAAATATTCAGAATTATCTTTTTTAAAATATGGCATAACAATCGGCCTTATATTATCTGTAGAAATATAAGGAATGTTGAGCTTTTTTGATAATTTTCGCGACAGAATACTCTTTCCACTACGTGGCGAACCACCGATTAAATATAACATAAATTATAAATTAACTTTAAAATATAGAAAACGCAATACTACAATTTCAACTTTTTAACAGTGGATGTCGCTGTTTTTTGAATAATATCTTTTATAGACAGACATATTCCCAGATGTATTTAAAATATGCGTTTTAATGTTCATATTTTATTTTAAATAAGAAATTATTTTAATAATTCTCTTCCTTAATAGCAAAATAGGCTTGAGGATGGAGACATGATGGACATTTCACTGGAGCTTTTGTGCCTTCGTGTAAATATCCGCAATTCATACATTTCCAGATGACATTTCCTTCTCTCTCGAAAACTTTTCCGTTTTCCAGATTTTTATATAATTTTCGATATCTTGCTTCGTGCGCTTTTTCCACAGTTGCAATCATTTTGTATGCGATAGTAATTTTTGAAAAGCCTTCTTCTTCTGCAATTCTAGCAAATTTTGGATAAAGCTCTGTCCATTCCTCATTTTCACCGTTTGCTGACACTTTTAAGTTTGCTAGTGTCGCGCCAATTTTTCCCGCTGGATATGAAGCAGCAATTTCAAGAGCTCCTCCTTCTAAAAATTTGAAAAATCTTTTCGCATGCTCTTTCTCGTTCAAAGCTGTTTCAGAAAAAATCGTTGAAATTTGTTCTAAACCTTCCTTCTTTGCAACACTTGCAAAAAAGTCGTATCTCATCCTTGCCTGAGATTCCCCAGCAAATGATTTTAATAAATTTCTTTCCGTTTGAGTTCCTTTTATTGTTTTCATTTATTTATCTTATTTATTTAATCTATTTTAATTTTATCAGACTTCGGCTTGCTTGGAAATAAAATACACGCGGAAATCGCGTATTTTTTTATTGGCGGTGTGTTTTGAATGAAATCCGAACTCATTTTGATAATAATCCCGACGACTGACGCGCGCTCCACGCACGTGGTAATGCCACCGATAGCTTACGACTTGCGTTTCCGCTCGCCTCGCAAGCTCGGCGAAAACCAAAACAGGAAAATTTTCTTTTCAATTTTTGATTCCCCCCGCTTATTTTTTTCCTTTAATAGGAGAGAAAATTTTCCTGTTTTGGTTTATTCTGCTATTCGCAGAATTGCGGAAACGCTAACCCGATTTCTTTTCTTTTTCCGCGCCTACGGCGCGGTTGTTTTAACCCCCACCTTTTTTCTCTCCGCCTTCGGCGGAGTGGGAATTTTTTGAAATTTGAAATTGGCTATTTCTCAAACTTAATAAAATACTCTTTTGGCACAGATTCATTTTTTAAGATTTCTGCCCAACTTTCATCAACTTCGGAAACTCTTTTAATTTCCTCGCCCTGTTTGAATAATGGGTCAACAACTCTTGATTTGCAAAAAACGCTTGCGTCAAAATCATTCGGATTATTTTCAAACTTTATTTTGTTTTCCATTCTGTCAAAAAGTGATTTTAACTTCTCGTCTTTGTCTAATTGCTTTGCGATTATAGACAAAACAACATCATCAGTTGTGTACAAATCTTCTTCTATAATATATTTTTGTTTCAAAGCATATTTTAAATAATCACCTGTTGTTCTAAACATTGTGGCAGAAAGTAAGCCAGAATAATAATCATTGTTTAATTTTCTAAATAGTTCAGCGTATTTTTTAGCACTTCCAAAATCTTTAAAAACCCAATTGTTACTTTCTGTTGTTAAATTAGCTAAAAGACTATTAGCTTCGTCAAAACTAATCACGCCAAAAATCACTGCTGTTCTTAATGAATAATCAATTCTATCGGCACATAAGTCGGGCAAATTCTTTTCTTCCAAAGGGAAGTTTTTCTCATTCAAAATATATTTTAAATCAATATTGTATTTTTTGAGAATTGATGGAATTTCCGATTTTCTCACAAAAGTATCAAACACATTATCTTGATGAGTATGTTCTTTTTCTGATCCGCTTGATAAGGCATAATCAGCGCAATGTGAAAAAGCAGAATGAGAGACATCGTGAATTAAACCTGCTATTTGTTCTTCAAGAGGGGCGTTGTATTTTTTTAACAAAAGATAAACACCAACAGAATGAGCAAAACGACTATGGTCATATTCATTAGTCTCAACATTTGGGTTAACCCAAAAAGCTCGAGGACCTGCTTGGTCTATTTCTTTTAATCTTTGTAATGTTTGGCTATTGATAATTTCTAAAACTACTGGTTCAGAAATTTCAACTTCGCCATAAACTCGGTCGTAGTATTTCATAAGTTTTTATCCAACATTTTTTATGTTTTCTTGCAAAGCACCTTTTTCCTTTTCCGCTCGTTCATTGTCTAAAACTTTCATTTCTACAAGTTTATCAATAGATTTATTGTAGATTTTCAGTAATTCATCACCAGGTCCCATGGGGTTTATAACGCCTCGATAAATATGGTAGTTTCCACTTTCTACTAAATCACCTGCAATATTTGAAATTGTGCTATATACCCACTGGCGAGGTGTTTCGCCTTGTTTGATTATCTCTACAAATTTATCAGAATGAGAACGCAGTATTTTTTCAATATGTCTTTTGACCAAATAAAAATCCTTGCTTGAAAATTCGCGTTCGGCTTCTTCTAACATTCCTAGTGCTTATTTGATTTCTTTTGGTGGAAATAGTTTTTTAAATAAATTAAGCATAATATGTATTAAGATTATTTATATATAACATCAGTATAAATAAAATCTTCATGAGATAATTTAGTTTTCTTTAGTAAATCTTTACGCATTTCAAAAATAATATTGCCAATTAGTTTTTTTCCTAATTTTTGATCTGGTTCTTTCTCTCTATTCTCAGCAATAAGTTTTACTAATTCATTAATTGATTTCACTACGCCGTCAGAACTGTATAACCAAAATTTATATTGTTCTTCAAAAAATTTCCTTTTTGTTTCCGCATTTACAGTATTACCAACAAAACCTTGCAAAAAGATTATTAAATTGGAATATTTTTCTTCCTTAAATTTTAAAATTGATTCTTTTTGTTTAGATTTGATAGTGAAATAGTAAGTTAAATATGAACTAGCAGTAGCAACAATTAAAGATCCGAATATTAATAGTAAATTTTTATAATCCATACTACTCTTGTTTAAGGTAGTTTTTAAAAAATTCGTCTGCACTTATTTCTCCGTGAACTACTTTTGCATAGCCGTGCAAATTCTCAAATGTTAGATCACCGAGATTTGAATCCTTAACTATATCTACTCTAATTACAATATCGTTAACAAGCCAATCATAATGATATTCGCTAGATGTATCATCTCGCAAATTTAAAGATTTTCCATATTTCTTTTCAACCCACTCAACTAGCTTATCGGCTTTGCCGTCAATAAATCCAAAAGAGCAATTAATGCCATCTTTAAAATGCGAACGATTTTTTAATATTGCGATTGTTCCATCCACAGTATCGCCAGAAACAAATTCAAAATCAAAGCCAACAAGAGCAGGACTTTTTCCTTGTCTCATTTTTAATCCTAAATTGGATAGTTGTTTTTCTATTTTTTCTCTATCTAGTTCATTCCAATTTATCCCCAAAATTTCTTTATCAGAAAAATTTATAAGCTCCCAAATTTTTTCAAATGTTTCTATACTGTAACTTTTGCCAGAGGTAGCTCCTTTTAAAACACGCTCGTCGTATTCTCTCATAAGCTTAGAAACATCATTATTGTTATTCTCGTTTAAATTCATATTTTTTATTTAATTAACTCCTCAATAGCGACCTCAAGCCCTTTGGCTATTTTTGCTACTGTCTGAATACTTGGTTTTTTAACAACTCCGCTTTCGACTTTTGTAAGCGTTGTGTATTTAATATCAGCTTTTTTAGACAAATCATCTTGGGTTAGCCCAAGCTTAGCTCGTATTTTCTTTATATTCTCTCCAATGTTTTTTCCACTTGTCATAGTTTCAAAGTTTTGATAATATTACAGTAAGCAATATTATTGCTTGTACTGTTATACTATCAAATAAAATTGCTTTATTCAATAGCCAATTTCAAATTTCAAAAAATTCCCACTCCGCCGAAGGCGGAGAGAAAAAAGGGGGGGGTTAAAACAACCGCGCCGTAGGTGAACTGGGACCCAAAAAGTAGACACGAAGTGTCTACTTTTTTAATTAGCGAATTAAATATATAATTAAGATAAACAATTAATAAAAAAATATGTTTACACAAGAGCAAATTATTGAGTTATTAGAAAATGAA
>DAOWDS010000030.1 GCA_030638895.1 Candidatus Moraniibacteriota bacterium
TACTGTTCCAACAAATTTTTCTCCATCTAAATAATTTTCAAAATTTTTCAATTTTCTTCCGTTTAAAATTGTTACTTCTAATCCTAATTTTTCTGCTTCTCGACTGGCAATCGGATCAAAAGGTTTGTTCATTCTCGGCTCCCATTTATTGCCAACAATCTTTCTGAAGCATTTCCAATTTATGTTTTTTATTGGTTTTGCATTTCTATATTTTTTAGGATCCTTGTCATAAGCATAATCTATATTAGAAAGATTAACCACGTTTTTCGCGCCATAAGTTTTTGCGAGATATACAGTGTCGTAATCTGTTGATCGGCCCGGCTTATATCCAGCTCCAATTGTAAGTGGCTTTTTTGTGGAAATTTTTTTATATGGATCTATAATAATTTCATTGTGCGCTAAATTGCCAAAAAGAATTCTTATAAGCTCCGCATTGTATCTTGTCGCATAAATTCCAATCCAATCCAATTCTTCGTTTCTAATTTTTTTCACCTTTTTTGCCGCTTCGTTATATTTTCTGTTTAATCCTCCGCCCCCACAGACAATTATAAATTTACTGCCATTTTTTACTTTTTTTATGATCAATTTTCTGAATTTTTTTACGAACCTATAATCAATTTCATTAGGGACTATTAATGAACCGCCAAGAGACAAAACATAAAAATTATTCTTCTGTTTTTTTGCCATAGAGAAAGCCTTATTGATAAAAACTAAACTATAAACCTATAATTAGACTCCACAGTCCTACAGGACTGTGGAGTCAGTAAAAATGTTAGAATGTTAATATGTTAGCATGACAATCCTATATTAATCTCGGATAATTTTCTTTCACCGCGTCTTTAATTTCTTCTGGTTTTAAAATTCCAAATTCTGTAATAAATCCGGTTATAAATGTTGAAGGAATAATATCAAAAGCTAAATTCATAATATTAACTCCAATCGGAGCTTCTGGCCAAATCTCTTTAAACGATCTTGTCTCAATTGGTATGTTTATAAAATCATTAAATCCTCTTTTGGTTTTTAAAAGGCTTGTAACTATATAAACTGGAATTTTTTCATAAAATGCGGCAAGCGACATTCCATATCCGCCAGTTTTATTTATAGCAGAACCGTTTAATGATATTGAATCAGCTCCAAGCAAGACTAAATCAATATCTAAATCTCTTCCACTTCTATTGCTTATAATAAAAGGAGCTGTGCTGTCTAGGCACATAGTTACATTTATACCGACATCAGCTAGTTTTTTTGCCGCTATTCTTCCCTGAAGGACTGGTCTTGTTTCTATATTAAACACTCTAAAATCTATATTTCTGTTATCTGCCTTTTCAAACACGCTTCTTACTCCAGAAGAATAACAATGAGTAAAAATATTCAGCGCTCTTGTTTTTTTTGTCGCTGATTCAATAAGCTTTGCTCCGTTTTCTATAAATTTTATCTCATTTTCTTTTATAGCTACATTTAAATCGTTTGTTATTTTTTCCATTGTTTTTTCGCAATCTTCCAGATTTTTTATTTTCGGATCCTGAAGGTCGAAAATAATAAAACCAATAATATTTTGCGCCATTGATTCAATGGGCTGAGCAATAGCCAGTTTCTTTGCGATATTTTTTATATTTCTTATAAATTCTTCTTTATTTTTTGATTGTTTGGAAATTTCACTTTTATATTTTATTAAAGCGTTAATTATAACTTTCGCTATATTTGTTGCTCCTTGAATTCTAAAAGTTTGTATTTCTTCAAAAATTTCATTAATTTCTCTATTCATTTTTTTAAAATCAAATTAATAAAAATTATTTTCTAAGTCCTATATAATTTATTTTATCAGAAGTAGATCTTTTAATCAAGTTTAGAAATACTTTTTCTATATCATTAATTCCAATGTTTCTTCCGCCAATGCCATAAATATAATTATATAAAGCTGGTTTTTTGTTTAAATTATATAAAGCAGACCGCACTTCTGTAAAAATAGGGCTATAATTTCCATAAGATATTGATCTATCTAGAACTGCTGCAGCCTTAGCGTTTGCGAGAGCTTTTGAAATTTCTTCGTTTGGAAATGGTCTGACGATCCTTATCTTTAAAAGTCCGACTTTTTTGCCTTTTTTTCTAAGTTTATCAACCGCCATTTTTGCTGTTCCGCATGTTGAGCTTAGAGCCATTATTATGTAATCTGCGTCGCTGGTTTTATATTTCTCTATAAAATTATATTTTCTTCCAGTAAGATTATAAAATTCTTTATCAACTTGTTTTATAATCTTTTTACTGTTTTCCAATGCTTTTGCTTGTTGATATTTATGCTCAAAAAAATAATCAAACAAATCAAGAGGGCCGATTGATATTGGTTTTTTTATATCAAGCAAGGGGTAATCAGGATTATATTTTCCAATAAATTTTTTAACGGTTTTATCGTTTAATATTTTTACATTTTGAACGCTGTGCGAAGTTATAAAACCATCCTGCATTACCATTGCTGGCGTGAGAACGTCTTTATTTTCTGCTACTTTAAGGGCTATTAGCATATTATCATAAGCTTCCTGCGCGTTTTCACTGTAAATCTGAATCCATCCGGCGTCTCGCAAAAACATAGAGTCGGTATGGTCGCAATGGATGTTTATTGGCGCTGATAACGCTCTATTCGCGATTGCCATCACAATCGGAAGTCTGGAGCCCGATGCTATATAAACAATTTCTGCCATTAGGGCGAGTCCTTGTGACGCTGTAGCGGTCATCGCCCTTGCTCCCGCGGCTGAAGCGCCGACTACTGCGCTAAGCGCGCTGTGTTCTGATTCAACATTTATTAATTCAGTATCGACTTTTCCATCCGCTACGAATTGCGCAAAGGTTTCAATAATAGGAGTTTGCGGCGTAATCGGATATGCCGCAACTACATCAGGGTTTATCTGTTTCATGGCTACAGCTACTGCTTGACCGCCAGATAGCGCTTTATACTTATGCTTTTTTTTCATTGCCATTGTCATAAAGATTGAATTTAGAATTTAGAATTTAGAATATTGAGTAGAAACAAAATAAAAACCTGTTTAATCGTCTTTTGTTTATTCAAAATTCAAAATTCAAGATCCCAAATTACTATTTATCATCTCATCAACAACTTCCAGATACATTGCTGCGCTCCAAAGCTGAGCGTTGCATCCTGAAAAAGTTTGATTTTTTGCTGAGCTTACTTCACTATGATGCCCTGCGATGCCGTAATAAAGAATTTCATTAGTGCTGGCTTCCATAATCCCGTTTATATAAGAAGAATATTTATGCGGATTTAATTTATATAAAACAAGCGCGGCTAAATTATTTATCCAATACCAGCTGTTGCCATTATGATAACTGGCGCTGTTTTCACCCGTATCGTTTGGAATAAATTTATTGCTAGTTATATCTACTGATGATATGCCCCCCCATTCAAAATAAAGTTTGGGCAAAATTTTATCAAAACATACCTCCCACTCTTCTTTTGTGAGAAGCTCTGGATGTAAATAAGCTGCCAAAAAAATATTAGATCTTATAGTTTTATCTTCATGGCCATCTGCTAATATTCCGCCAATATAAAATTTGGCGCGTATTCCATTCTTTAATTCTTCTTTTAAAATACCATACTGATCATTTTTAGTAAATTTATGCAGTAGTTCGTATATATTATATCTGCAAGACTGAATTTCAATTCTGCTTCCGCCTCTTTTTAGACTATCCATCCAAGTTTCAGCCTCTAAGTTTGTAGCAAAGCCATTTTTTGTTCTTTTTTTCAATAGATTCACAGCTGCTCTCTCAAATGAAACCGCGATATTCATTTTAAAATCTTCTTCAAGCTTGTATTTTTCAGATAGTTTTATTATTCTATTGGCTAGCCAGCCAAGAGCGTCAGCGCTTTGTAATACATTTTCTTCAACTTTACAGAACCTGCCTTTTGGAATTTGACCGTTATTCATTATTGTTTCAAGCTGGGATTTAATAATTTCTTTAGCTAAATCTTTATCCGCTTTATATATTTGCAACAGAGATACTGCTTCATCTCTGTGCCAAAATTGAAAAAACCAAGGAAGTCCAGCGTAAGCTCCATGCTTCCCGTCATTTTTGACCGTCATAGTATATATGGAATTTTGCGCGCATAAATATGCCATTTTTATTTCTTCATCCGTTATAGCTGGAATTTTCAGTTTTTCATAAATGTTTATTTCTTCCTGTTTATTAAGTTTATTAAAATCTGCAAAAACATTTTTTGCTTCATTAATTGCATTTTTTTTATTTTTAGAAACCGAAAATACTGCTCTTTTAAATTCAATTTCTAGCGCTTTATAAATAAATCTATCCCACGGGCATGAATCTCGCTCAAGATCTCTTTGGTAATGTTTAGAGAAAAACTCTCCAATTTTTTTGTAATTATTTTGATCTGTTTTTATAGCCAGGTATAAAGTGAATTCTTTTTTATCTCCCAGTCCGTCTTCGCTATAGTCTTTGCGCTTTGTAAATTTTATTAGCGCGTAATCTTTTTCTATTTCCATCTCATAAAATCTGCCAATAGTTCTTGAGTCATAAGGATGCCTGACATCCAGAAGAATTTCCGCTTTAACGTTCTTATTAGCCCCAAGACAGACAGAATTATAGCCATCTGGCAAAAAATATTTTTCAGTTATTCCACTTCTGTATATTTTTTCAACTCCAAAGAAATTATTTTTTATTTCATCAAGCTTTCCTTTTCCTAGAACATTTATTTGATCAATAATTTTATAAACTTCAAGTTCATATTTATAATTTTCTCCATTTGTATAAAAAAATCCCTGATATCTGGTTTCTTTCTCGTCGGTCATATAGAAATAATTGCCTAAATTATTGCCTAAAATCAGTCCCGTTCCATCAACAGCTTTTTTTATAATTTTCGTATTTATATATTGATGAGTTATTTGCATTTTATTTTTCGTTTATAATCTCCTTTTTTTCATCATATATCTGTTTAATATCTTCAGAATTGTTTATTATTGTTTTCCCTAAGTCGTTTAATTGTTGATGTTTTTGTTCAATTTCATCCAAATCCTTTTTTGCCTCTTCGTAAATCGCTTTGTTTTCTTTTATATCATTTTCTTTTGAAAAAAAAGTATTATTACTGTAAATAAATAAAATAGCGATTATTGCAATTGCAATCAACATTCCAATCAATGCAAACCCATGTTGTTGTTTTTTGAAATTAAGCATTTTAATTTTATTTATTTTCTAACTTTACCTATTCTATAAATTTGAAAGTAGAAAGGATTTTATTAAATACATTTTATTTTCTTGTTTAAAACTTTAAGGTTTTTAATATTCCATCATATACTTTATTATGTTCGGGATAGTAATCTTGAAGATTATGTACTTCTATATATTTTTCATTTTCGAAAGGAACAAACGTTCGTGTATATCCTCTATAGTCAATATTTATATATTGAACTGATTTAACTCCATTTACATAAACTGCCTCTTTTTTGGTATATGTTTTATAATCAGAAGCTCCACCAATACTTATATTTATTGACGCTGATACTAATTTGTTTAGTATCTCATGAGGATATATTGTTGAACTTTTTATTTCTATAGACTTGTTGTTATTGGGACTATTGGGCATTGCTGTATAGCCTTGAGGATACTTGAATTCAAACCCATATTCATCGTTCCGATAAGTCTTCCAATCCGAAGAAGAATTTTCATAATCCTCAAAAATTACCGGAATTTCAATTTTATTTACCTCGTTTCCATCTTTCGCGCTTTCTTCAAAAATTTCTAACAGTCCATTTTTAGTTTGTGGTGTTTTGTAATTTATTTCTTTTTCAAATGAATATAGATTATCCATCCAGCCATCCGCCATTATAAAATCATTAGCTAGAACATTTCCATTTTTATCTATAATTCTCACTCTTATATTAGCTTCAAAAACATTTGCTTTTCCAAAAACTAAAATAGGATTTTTTATAATCGTGTTTTTTTGCGGAGAATTAACTTGAATAAATTTATTTCCAAAATATTTGCCCTTATCTGAAACGCTTTTATTCTCAGTATTTGTTTTATTTAAAAAAGTTAATTTTTTATCAGTTTCAAAAATTTCATATGTCCACATTCCTAGGATTGCGCCAATTCCAATTATTAAAACAACGAAAAAAATAGTGTTTGGCATCGTGTTTAAAGAAATAATTTGTTTTGACATGGCTTGGGTTATTAGCTTTTTAGCCCGTAGCTTTTTAGAAAATTATCTAAGTAATTCTAAAAAGCTAAAAATTTTGAATTACGAAATACTGCTATAGTGTTGTTATTCTAAATTCACCACTTTTTGTCATTCTTGTAGATATTTAATAATTCGTTAACAAAATAGTGTCATTCTGAATTTAATTCAGAATCTATGTTATTTTAGATTTAGTTTCTATTGTTTAATGCTATGATTGTGTTTTCAACTTATTCAAAAGTTTTGTGATTTATAGGTTTGGTTAGATGTAATAGAAGATAGATTCTGAAATAATACTGAAATAAAATCAGAATTACATTGTTCAGGATGACAATTTTAATATCCTATTCTCGATAAAACTTCGCTGCGTCTTCGGGAGACGTTGTTATGATATATGACTCGGTTGCTAATTCAAACCCGGCCCATTTATTCAGTCTTGGCGTAATTTCAAAATGAAAATGTAAATCTTTGCCACTTGGAGAATAGTGCAAATAAAAATTATAAGGCGCGTTTATTTTCCCAAGTTTGGATAATATTTTTTTAAAAACTCGCGCCAAGCTTTCAAGTTCCGCATCATTCAATTCAGTTATATTTCCGTAATGCTTTTTTGGAAAAATCCATGCTTCAAAATTAAATCGCGGAGAAAAAGGAGCAAATACTATAAAATTATTATCAGAATATATATATCGTTTGCTCTTCTCCTCTTTTTTTATTATATCACAATAAGGACATTTTTTATATTTTTTTAAAGCCTCAATTTTTTCTTGCACCAACTTAGGGATGATTGTTGTTGCGACTATTTGAGTATGAGTATGCACTATAGAAGTTCCCGCTTCTATTCCGCTATTTTTGAAAATCTGAACATACTTTATGCCTTTTCTCTTTTGAAGATCTTTCATTCTAAGAGAATAAGCCAGAAGAACATTTTTTATATCAGCTTCATTTAAATCCGCAAGCTGTTTTTCGTGATTAGGAGTTTCTGCTATAACTTCATGATATCCAAAAGCTTCTCCGCTAATCCAATGTTTCTTAGAAGCCAAAGTTTTCTCTTTAGATTTTTCATCAACAGCCGGAAATTTATTAGGAAACCATCTCACTTGCCATTTTTTTGAATCTCCTATTCTTCCAATTTCAGGCGGAGTCAAATTTTCATTTCCAGGACAAAAAAAACATTCGGAAACTTTACCAACAACCCCGTTCTTTTTAAACTGTTTAACCCTTTTTTCTCTACTTGCCGCTATATAGCTCCAGCGATCTAAAATATAATCTTTTCTAATTTCAATCATATTATTTTGAATTTATAGATATTAAAGTTGAATGTCTTATTTTCATTAAAATTATTGTCTTAATTTTTCAATAACATTTTTCATATTTTCTTCAAATTTTTTTCTTGAAAATTTTTCCGCATGCTGTTTTATTCTTTCGGGATTATAATTATTATAATTATTTTTTAGTCTTCTAATCCCGTCTGCTAAAATTTCAGGAATTGGATTATCAAAAAATTCTCCAGTAACTCCTTCTAGCATTGTTTCTATAAGTCCTCCTTTCCTAAAGGCTAAAACTGGTTTGCCAAAAGACATTGCTTCAATCGGGGTTATGCCAAAGTCGTCTTCTCCGGGGAAAATAAAAGCATAACAGTTTTGATAATATTGGCTAAGCTTTTCTTCTGGCTGAAATCCTAAAAATTTAATATTCTTTTCTGCCATTTTTTCCAATCTTTTTCTGTCTTGTCCGTCCCCTATTATTATAAGAGGCAATCCCAGTTTATTAAATGTTTCAACAGCAATATCAATTTTTTTGTAAGGACTTAGTCGAGAAATAATTAGAAAATAATCGTTTTTTCTTCCAAGGCGGACTGTCCTTGAGCTTGGACTTTTGACTTTATGAACTTTTAATTTGCCAGTAAGGGCAGGCGGATAAATCACCACACTTTCCCTTCTATAAAATTTTTTAATTTTATTGGCGGTATTTTGAGAGTTGGCAACAAATTGATCTACTCTTTCCGATGCGGATTTGTCCCACATTCTCATATAATGCAAAAGTGGTAATATTAAAATTCTTTTTATTCCTTTAATTTTATTTTCATTAAGATAATTATAGTGCCAGTCCCACAGAAATCGCGTTGGAGCATGGCAATAACAAATATGAATTGTTTTTGGTTTTGTAATTATTCCTTTTCCAAAAGAACTTGAACTCGAAATAATAGTATCAAAATCTCTTAAATCAAAAGTTTCTGCCGCGGTTGGCATAAGTGGCAATAAATATTTTTTTCTTTTTCTTATAAACTTCGGAAGTTTGTTCAAAAATGAAGTTTTTATTTTAGCGTCTGGAAAATATCTCTCCATTTTGTTTTTATCGTAAAGCAGCGTATATATTGGAGCTTCTGGATACAAATTATGTAAGGACGCTAAAACTTGCTCCGCTCCACCGAAATAAGTTAGAAAATCATGAACAAGGGCAACTTTTGGTTTTTTGTAGTTTAGTGTTGGCATATTGCTTTAATGTGCTATTTTAATGATAAATTGAATTGACTATGGAGAAAATAACATGAGCGAAAAAATATTTGAAGTAGCAGGTATTGTGGTGACGGAAACAATGTAAAACAAATACGAAGGAAATAGGTGTCCAATCTTAAAAATCAAGATTGTTCCGCCTTTTTTTATTAGCTAATTTTACTTTTAGTAAACCCAAATAAACCAAAATTTCAAACACTATAACGATTTAACAATTTGACAGTATGTTTATTGTCTCTCGCACGCACTTTTTCCAACTAAACCTTTTTACATTTTCCAATCCCCTTTCAATCATTTTTTCTCTGAAATTATCATCAGTAAAAATTTTATCCATTGCATTAGCAATTTCTTGAATGTTGTTTGGATTAATTAATAAAGCCACCTCATCCGCAACTTCTAATAAAGACGACGAATTAGAGCAAACTACTGGTACTCCATAGCTCATTGCCTCCAAAATTGGCAGACCGAATCCTTCGTATAAAGAAGGCAAAATAAATAAATCAGCTTTTTTGTATAGTTTATTTTTTTCGTCTTCTGAAACATAATCTTTCAAAATGATATCTTTTCTATATGGCGATTCTTGAATTGTTTTTTTTATTTCATCAAATCCAAAACCCTTTTTACCAACAAGGATTAATTTAGATTTCGTATCTCGTATCTCGTATCTTTTTTTAAATATATCAAATGCCTTAATTAAATTCACTAAATTTTTCCTTTTTTCAAGTCTCCCAATAAACAAAATATTAAAACTATATTGATTATTATGCTTGATACTTAATACTGGATACTTAATACTGGATACTCCATGATAAACAACTTTTATTTTATCAGAATCAACCTTATAAAACTTAATTAGATCTTTTTTAGTAGATTCTGATGGAACAATAATTTTGTTTGACCATTTTACAGCTATAAACGTATTAAGCTCCAAAAATAATTTTTCTTTAAATGAATAACTTGTGGGGTAATATTTAAATTCCAGTCCATGTATTGTGACAATAGTTTTTTTTGGATGAATGATTGGAATAGTATGTGAAGGAATAAACAGTACATCAACTGTATTTTTTTTAATTTCCAGAGACAATCCGATCTGTGTCCATAATTTATTATAACATATTTTTATTGCAATAAAATTTTTCGGTAGATTAAAATTAATTTTAGATTTTTTTTTTACATACAAAAAAACCTGATGAGAAGACGTATCTACTTTTGTCAGATTTTTTATAAGTTGGTATGAATATTCTTCTGTGCCTGTCCTTTTTTTAATAAATGCTCTTGAAGCATCAATGCCTATATTCATAATATTGTAATTTTTAAATTTTTAATTTCTAGATAATTCTATAATGATTAAATTTTTAAACATTAAAAAATTATTACATTATTTATAAAATTAAAAATTATAAAATTAAAAATTTATCTAAGTCTATTTTTTGGATATGATGCTTCTTTTATACATATCAAGATTGTCCAAGATAGAGCCAGTTCCCTTGGCAACACATAATAATGGATCATCAGCAATATAACAAGGAACTCCTGTAGAACGAGAAAGCAGTTTATCAAGATTTTTAAGAAGAGCTCCTCCTCCGCTTAATATCATTCCTCTGTCAATTATATCAGAAGAAAGCTCCGGAGGTGTTTCTTGAAGGACATTTTTGACAGTCCTTATTATTTCTCCGAGTTCATCTTGTATAGCTTCTGTGATTTCACCAGAGCTTATTTTTATGGTTTTAGGCAAGCCAGAAACTAAATCTCTTCCCCTTACTTCAATAAAATCTTTCTCCTCTTCCATAATTGCGTTTCCAATTTTAATTTTTATTTCTTCGGCATTTCTATCCCCTATGGCTACGCTGTATTTTTTTCTTATATATTCTGAAATAGCATGGTCAAGTTTGTCTCCTCCGACTCTCACTGAAGAAAATGAAACAACTCCGCCTAAAGATATAACGGCAACTTCTGAAGTTCCTCCTCCAATGTCAATTATCATATTGCCAAAAGGCGTGTTTATTGGTATACCAGCTCCTATGGAAGCAAGAATAGGCTCTTTAACGACATAAGCGTTTTTAGCTCCAGCTTGCATGGTTGCGTCTATAACCGCTCTTTTTTCTGTTGAGGTAATTCCTGCAGGAACAGAAACGATAACTTCTGGTTTTGAAAATCTTATTTTTCCGCTAACTTTATTTATGAAGTATTTTATCATCGCCTCTGTAATTCTGTAATCAGCAATTACGCCGTCTTTTACTGGCCGGCTTGCGCAAATGCTGTCAGGTGTTTTTCCTAACATTTCTTTTGCCTCATTTCCAACAGCTAAAATTTTGTTATCTATCACGGAAACAGCAACAACAGACGGTTCATTTACTACTACTCCCTTTTGTGGTATAAAAATCAAAATATTAGCAGTACCTAAATCTATCCCTATTTTTTTTATAAACATAGCGTTATTTATTTTATTTTATCTTATAACTTATTTTATTTTATCTCATCTATCTTAATTGTCAATTTACTGATATTTGTTAGTATGTTAAAATGTTAGTATGTTAAAATGTTAGTATGTTAAAATGTTAGATAAAAAATTCACAATTTATTTATATTTTTGTATATTTTTATTCTTTTTCTTATTAGGAGTTGTCTTGTTTTATAGTTTTGGATATAAATACAACATTGAAGAAAACAAGACCATACAAACTGGAGCAATAATAATAAAAGCATATCCGGAAAAAGTAGATGTATATAAAAATGATTTTTTATATAAAAATAATAAAACCATAGTAAATTTGTTTAGCGATTTTGTTAAAATTGATAATTTGAAAATTGGAAAATATAATATCAAAATAAAAAAAGACGGATATTTTGAATGGGAAAAAAATATAAATGTAGAAAGCGGATATGTAACAGAATTAAAAAATATTGTTTTATTAAAAAAGAATTATAATCAGAATATTATATTAAGCAAAATGCAAATAAGTTCAGATGAAAATCATATTTGGGTAAATAATAAAAAAAATAAAATAGCATATAAAAAAGTAAGTGAAGAAAGGCTAGTTTTAGCTATTTTCAGTTTTGATAAAGCTGAAGAAAAAATAGTTACCGATCTCAAAAAAGTTCCGTTAAGTCAAATACAAAAAGACTATAATTTTGATGACGTTTTTTTTTCCGA
>DAOWDS010000006.1 GCA_030638895.1 Candidatus Moraniibacteriota bacterium
TAGTCTTGAAGATTTTCAAAAAGCATTTATGATATTTTTTGTCATAAATCTTATTATAATATTCACTTTATTAAATAGTTTTGTTGATGTTTTTACACACCAGAAAATTTTAAATTACGAAAGTAATAAAAATCTTGATATTAGAGCTGAAAAATTAATTTCAAATACTAGGGGTTCTGTTCAAGGAAGAAAGAATCTTGCTGAAACTATTCATTTTTTAAAGATTGTTGATCCAAGGGCATATGAAAAAATTGTTGAGAATACGAATAGTTTTGTTTTTTCATCAAAAAGTATGATGCCAATTTTGGCTATGGCGCATATGCCAGATGATTATATTGAGATTGATCCAATTTTTTCTAGACCATTTAATTCTCTTGAAGATAAAATATATTTTGCATCAATTCTTGTTCATGAATCAGAGCATCTGAAGAATTTTAGGCACGATGGAGGATTTCTTGTAAATTCTGTGAACTATGCTCTATTAAGCGCAAAATGCAATCCTTTAACAAACTATCAATACTTTTCTGATATTAGAAGATCAATTTTTATGTTTGGCGATGAATGGTGCGCTCAAGTAAGCGAAGTGAAATTTTTCAGACAGTTTAATATTGATTACAAAGAAGACTGGATGAAGCATTTTGAAGATAATAAATTAAGCTTCGTTGTAATATAATAAAAGAATAATTAGTTAATTAAAAAAATGAAAAATTATAACAAAATCGCAGTTTTATCTTTATTGTTTTTAATTATTTTTTCTTTTTCGGGTTGTTCAATTAGAAATATTGATAATGAAGAATTGAAAAATGAAATAGAAGAGGATATGAAGGAAAAAATAGTAGAACAAAATGATATTAATATTATTGATTCAGATGAAGATGGTTTGCTTGATAATGAAGAAAAGGAATATGGAACAGATATAAATATGTCTGATACAGATAGTGATGGATTGACTGATTTTATTGAAATTCAAAATTGGAAAACAGATCCGCTTAATTCTGACACGGATGGTGATGGATATTCTGACGGACAGGAGGTCAAAGGCGGATATGATCCATTAGGTTCTGGACAGTTGGATTCTGACAATGATGGGCTTGGCGATGCTGACGAGAAAAAAATTGGAACTGATCCTGAAAAATTTGACACAGATGGCGATGGATTGAGCGATAAAGAAGAAATTGATTTAGGAAGAAATCCGTTGGTAGCGGAAGTGGAATAAAATGGGTTGTATAAAAATTTTATAAAAATTTGAGATTGACATATCTGAAAAATATGTCATACTTTTGTTGTTTTAGATAAATACATGAACAATTTTTCTTTAAAATTAAATAATTTTTACACAAGTCGAATTTTTGGCTGTGTTGTGATATATATTGGAATAAAGCCTGTTGAATATGTGGATTGTTTTTTGTCGCGCTATTTTGCAAAATAATTTGCGCAAAATACCAAGAAAAGCGAAAAAACAATGAACCGTTTAGCGGGTTTTTGATTGATGGAATACTGACTGTTATTGCGAGGAGGCTGAACGAACGAAGTGAGAGAAATGCCAATCTTTTGGTTTTACTCAAGACAAGCTCCGGCAATCTTGTAATTTTCACATTGTCATTGCGAGAAATGAAGTGGAGCGATGGCGGAACGGAATGACGAAGCAATCCCGTGATTAAATTCTTTGCGTTTGGTTATAGGATTACCACAGTCGTTTCACTTCTTCGCAATGACAGTGAAATTTTGAGTTCCGTGATTCAAGGTAGATAAATTAAAATAAATTAAACATATGTTAAATAACGATATAATTCTTAAAAGCAAGCCAATTGAAGGTTCGCTTGTGATTTTGAGTAAAGTTTCAAAAAAGTTTGGAACCGAAGAACTGTTTGCCGGTATAGATTTGGTCGTAAATAGCAATGACAGAATCGCAATTGTTGGCGCAAATGGAATAGGAAAAAGTACTCTTGTCAAAATCATTATGAAGCAAGAAGAAATTGAAAGTGGAAATGTTCAGAATCATAAAGCTCTTAGTATTGGATATTTACCTCAAGAAACGCACTGGAATTTTCTTAATAACACAATATTGGAAGAAATGATGTCAGCTGACAAATTAATTTATGAGTTGATCGTTCAAAAAAGAGATTATGAAAATTTAATGGCTAATGCAAACGGGACGGATTTAAAAGAAAGAATAAATGAATATGGCGAGGTAGTTTCTGATTATGAAGCAAACGACGGATATGAATATGAAGAGTTTGCGGAAGAGGTTTTGGAGAAATTTAATTTTTCTGAAAGTGAATGGGAAAGAAAAATAAACTCTCTTTCTGGTGGAGAAAAAACCAGATTAGCGCTTGCTAAAATTATTTTGCAAAAACCAAACATTCTTATACTTGATGAACCGACAAATCATCTTGATCTTGAAACTATTAATTGGCTGGAAAAATTTCTTGTGAATTGGAACGGAGCAATTCTTGCTATTTCTCATGACAAGAGATTTCTTGATTTGATTTGCAATAAAACATTTGAACTTCAGCAAGGCGGACTTGAAAAATATTATTGCAACTATTCTGGATATCTTAAGGAGAGGAACGAGCGAGAGAAAAGCAAAGTAGAAGAATATAAAAGACAGCAAAAATATCTTACAGAACAAAATGAATGGATTGAACGATTCAGATATAAAGCAACAAAAGCCAGGGCTGTGCAGAGCAGAATTAAAATGCTGGATAAACTTGATAAAGTTTCCAAACCAGATGAACACAAGAAAAAAGTCAAAATTAAATTTAATATCTCAAGAAGATTGCCTCAGAAAGTCTTAGAGTTTAAAGACCTTTTTGTTGGTGGAAAAGATTTTCCCTTGGCGGTGTTTGAGGGTAATTGGATCGTAGAAAAGAAAAATAAAATAGGAATTATTGGTTCGAATGGGGCTGGCAAGTCAACATTTCTAAAAACTCTTGTTGGTAAAAACGATTCAATTGAGGGGAAAATAAAATTTTTTTCTGGAGTAAAAATTGGCTATTACGCGCAAGCGCATGAAGAGCTTGATCCTGAAAAAAATATTTTAGAAGAAGTTGAGTCAAAGGTTAAAAAAGGACAAGAAAAAATAAGAACTGTTCTTGGAGCTTTGCTTTTTTCTGGAGAAGATGTTTTTAAAAGTATTGACGATTTGAGCGGAGGAGAAAGGGCGAGGGTAGCTATCGCTGAATTGATTTTAAGCGGTTCAAATATGCTTTTATTGGATGAGCCTACTAATCATCTTGACATTGAAAGCAAAAGCGCCATGATTGAAGTTCTTAAAAGTTTCAATAGTCCTATTATTATAGTTTCTCACGACCGGTCAGTTCTATCTGAAGTTTGTAATATAATCTGGGAGATAAAAAACAATGAAGTAAAAGAATATTTGGGGAATTATGAAGATTATGAGAGGAAAAAATAATTATACGCAGGTAATGTGATATCGGTGACAGGCGTTTTTAAGTCGCCTGTCACTTTTTATTAAAACTTATTTGTCATTCCTGAACTAAATTTAGGACAGGCTCCGAATTTATTTCAGGATCTTTCGTTTATGTGCCACTAGCTTTGTGAAATATATTACTGACAAATCCTATAATACAACAGATACTGAAACAAGTTCAGTATGACAAGCCTGTTGTTTTTAGAAGTTGGACAAAAGGTGTAATAATTTTAACAAATTTAGATAAACTGGGCCCGCCAGACATTTTTTCTGGAGCTTGTTTTGTTCTTTCTCTTTTAAGATAATCAATTTTATGCTATAATAAATTAACTCAAAACACTAACAAAACAAAAATGGAAACACAGAAGCAGGAAGCTTTTACTCTACGGTGGGAAATAAAAGAGTCAGATTATATAAAAAGAAAAAATCGCAAGCGTTTGTTAATAGCGTTCTCTTTCTTGTTTTTTTTATTGGGCAACTCTCTTTATGCTAATCATTTTCTTGCTCTTGAAGGTGCTAATACAGTAGCAAAGTTTTTATCGAGAATAGGAACACTTTTGGTTTTTATATATTTAATTTGGTATTACTTTACCTATAAATCAAAATGTAACAAGAAATTTGTTAGAGGGTTTTATAAAATCAATGAGAAAGGAATTCTAATTAATAAATCAAAAGAAAATATAAAAAATTTCTATTCTTGGTCTGATTTGGATAGTTATTATTCTCTTGAAAAAGCATTGCCAATTATGAGTCCATTTTTTAAATTTTTTATAGGTGACAACCTTGTAATTACTGACAAAAATGGAAAGAGTTTTAATTTAAGAGCAAATAATGATATTAAATTAGAACTAGAATTAAAACTATCAGAACATTTAAAATTTAAGCAATCAACTAATTAACCAATTAAACATTAACAAAAACTAAAAATGAAAAACAGAACACAAAAAAACATTCTTTGGGTTGATAAGTAATAAATTAAGATTCAATTTGTAAAATAAGTTTATGCAAGAAGAAAACAAAATAAGAAAATATTTGTTAAAATTAATAATTTCAGTGTTTTTAATATTATTAATCTTTTGGCTATCAAAAACCTTTTTTGATGGATCTGTAAATTCCCAAAAAATGCTTAGTCTTTACTTCCATCCTTTTTTAAAAGCTTATTTTTATTTGATTATTGCTATTATTTTATTTGAGATAGGTCGCTATTTCATTATAAAGTCAAACTTAAAAATTAAAAGTGATGCTATTAAATTTTTGATAAGCGTTGTAATTCTTATTTGTATTTTATTTTCAAATAACACCCTTCTATTTTTTTGTGGTACTATACTTATAATATTTTTTTTATATTTACGATCAGTATTTAATATCAAAAAATTGTGTGTGCTTTTGCTGGTAATATTTCCAATAACTTTTTTTGTACCGTTTCTCTATTATAGCAATTATCATTTGGAATGTTTTTACAAGGTAAAAGATATGAAAGTGTCTGTAGAAAGAACGAGTGTTTCTGATAAACTTTCTCCAATTGAAAGAAATACTGTTTGTTCTAAACGCGCCCCATTAAATTGTAAATTTATTCGTTCATCGGATATTGAAGCTTTTGGCGGTTGGTGTTCTGATGAAGAGTGCTCTATTAGTTTTATGATAGAATGTACTTATATGTGTCCAAAATAATATTTAAATAATTTTAATTAATTTTAAAACACTAACAAAAAAACAAAATGAAAAACAGAACACAAAAAAACATTCTCTGGTTTGAGGAAGTAACTAATAAAGATGTCGGTCTTGTCGGCGGGAAGAATGCGTCTCTTGGAGAAATGTATCAAAAATTAACTAAGAAAAAAGTAAATATCCCAAACGGATTTGCTTTGACGGCCTATGCTTATCGTCAGTTTATGAAGGATTCTGGCTTAATGGATGAGATCAAGGAAATTTTGAGCGATCTTAACACTCATAACATCAGGAATTTATCAGAAAGAGGAGAAAAAGTCAGGCAGGCAATTATGTCTGCTAAATTTCCTGGGTATTTAGGTGATGAAATTGCCAAAGCTTATGAAAAAATGGAAAAAATGTATGGAAAAAATGTTGATACAGCAGTCAGAAGCAGCGCGACGGCAGAAGATTTGCCAGACGCTTCTTTTGCTGGTCAGCAGGATACATATCTAAATATCAAAGGAATTCATAATGTTTTATACGCTACTCATAGATGTATCGCTTCGCTTTTTACGAATCGCGCAATTTCTTATCGCGAAGACAAGGGCTTTGATCATTTTACGATCGCGCTTTCGGTTGGAATTCAGAAAATGGTTCGTTCCGACAAGGCAATCAGCGGGGTTATGTTCTCAATTGACACTGAATCTGGATTTCGCGACGCGGTTTTAATAAACGCCGCTTACGGACTTGGCGAGAATATAGTTCAGGGAAAAATTACTCCTGATGAGTTCTATGTTTTCCAGCCAACTTTAAAAAAAGGATTTAAGCCAATCATAGAAAAAAGTCTCGGATCAAAAGCTTTAAGATTAATTTATAGCGCGGAAGGAAAGTCACCTATAAAAAATATTCCGGTTCCGATTGAAGACCGAAAGAAATTTTGTATTACGGAAGAAGAAGTTTTAAATCTTGCGGAATGGGCGACAATCATTGAAGAGCATTATAAAAGACCGATGGATATGGAATGGGCGAAAGATGGAGTAACGGGAAAATTATTTATTGTACAGGCGCGTCCGGAAACGGCACAGAGTGTTCGTGATGTGAATGTTCTTGAGGAGTACATTTTAAAGAAAAAAAGCAGGATTCTTTGTTCTGGTGCAAGCGTTGGATATAAGATCGGCAAAGGGAAAGTTAATCTTATTAAAGATGTAAGTGGTATTGAAAATTTTAAAAAAGGAGAAGTTTTAGTTACGGAAATGACCGATCCGGATTGGGAGCCGATTATGAAGATCGCTTCCGCGATCGTAACAAATTCTGGCGGCAGGACTTGCCACGCGGCGATTGTTTCAAGAGAGCTTGGAATTCCATGCGTTGTTGGAACAAGGATTTGCACGGAGGTTATTAAGAACGGAAAAGATGTGACAGTAAGCTGCGCGGAAGGCGAGGAAGGGTATGTTTATGAGGGATTGTTGGATTTTAAGATCAGGAAAACAAACATAGGCAAGATTAAAAAGCCGAAAGTAAAAATAATGATGAACCTTGCCGAACCGGATCAGGCGTTTACTCAATCGTTTATTCCTAATGACGGAGTCGGTTTGGCAAGAGAAGAATTTATCATCAATAACACGATCAAAGTTCATCCGTTGGCGCTAATGGCTTTAGATAAAAAAATAAAAGGCGTGGTTTTAGACAGGCAAACTATTGGTAAAATACATCATATTACTGCTGGTTATAAAAGTAAAACTGAATTTTTTGTTGACAAGCTTGCGCAAGGAATTGGGAAATTGGGAGCCGCTTTTTATCCCAAAGATGTCATTGTGAGATTTTCTGATTTCAAGAGCAATGAATACTCTAATTTAATAGGCGGGACATATTTTGAGCCGAACGAAGAAAATCCTATGATCGGTTGGCGCGGCGCTTCAAGGTATTACGACGATAAATACAGAGAAGCGTTTAAATTGGAATGCCAAGCGATTAAAAAAGTCCGCGAGAAATTCGGACTGACAAATGTGATTGTGATGGTTCCTTTTTGCAGAACAGTAGAAGAAGGTAAAAAAGTTTTAGCGGTAATGAAAGAAGCTGGGCTTAAAAGAGGAAAAAACGGTTTGCGAGTTTATGTGATGGCGGAAATTCCATCAAATATAATTTTAGTTGACGAGTTTGCTAAAATCTTTGACGGTTTTTCAATTGGAAGCAACGACTTAACTCAATTGACTTTGGGAATTGATCGTGATAATGGAAATTTATCTCACATTGCTAATGAAAAAAACGAAGCGGTAAAAATTCTCATTAAACAGCTCATCAATGGAGCTCACAAGAGAAAAAGAAAAGTTGGAATTTGTGGCCAGGCTCCGTCAGACTTCCCAGATTTCGCGGAATTTGTCGTTAAAGAAGGAATCGATAGTATCTCTTTGACATCCGACACGGTTCTTAAAACAATGATTTATCTTGGAAGCAAAGGAAAGAAGCCCGCTAAAAAGAAGTAAAAAATGAAAAAAGTTCTAACAGAAATAGCAATTTTTATTTGTTGCATTAATCGTCTCAAAATGATACAATTAGGATATTAAAATGATACAATTAAAATAATGAAGAAACCAAGCAAAAGGCAACTAAAAATACTGGAATTTATTAGGGTTAGAAATACTGCTGGAAATCAAGAAATTAAAGAATTTCTTACTAAAGAATTCGGTGAAATTTCAAGAGTGACTATAGTGAGGGACTTAGACAATTTACTGAAAAATAATCTTCTCATAAAAAAGGGCGAAGGAAGAAATGTTTTGTATGAAGAAAAAGTTCAAAATGAACTTTTAAAATATATTGATGTTGAAAGCTATTTTCAAAAAAGCGTTGACGAAAGAAAAGTTTTAGAAAATTTCAATTTGAATATTTTTGATAAATTGTCAAACATATTCAACAAAGAAGAAATAAAGGAGCTTGAAAAACTTAATAAAAATTATCAAAGCAATATTAAAAAACTTTCTCCGACGATAATCAAAAAAGAATTTGAGCGATTGACTATTGAATTGAGCTGGAAATCGTCGCAGATAGAAGGCAATACTTATTCATTGATTGATACGGAAATATTAATTAAAAACAAGCAAGAAGCGAAAGGGCATAGCAAGGAAGAAGCAATAATGATCCTTAATCATAAAAAGACGCTTGATTATATTAGGGATAAAAAAGATAGTTTCAAAAAATTAAATTTAAGAAAAATTGAGAATATCCACAGTTTAATTGTAGACGATCTGGGAATTAAAAAAGGATTAAGAAAAAGAATAGTGGGAATTACCGGAACTAAATACAAACCGTTGGATAATCAATATCAAATTAAAGAGGTGCTGGAAAAAACAATTAAAGTTATAAATAATTTTAAAGATCCTTTTTCTAAAGCGTTTCTCGCTCTTTTAATGATTTCTTACATCCAGCCGTTCGAAGACGGCAATAAAAGAACCGCCCGTCTATTAAGCAACGCAATTCTGCTTGCTTGTGATGTTTGTCCTCTTTCATATAGAAGCATTGATAAATCGGATTATAAAAAAGCCGTGATTATTTTTTACGAGCAAAATAATTGTTGCTTTTTCAAAGAAATTTTTAAGGAGCAATTTGAATTTGCGGTTGAGAATTATTTTAGGGTTTAAATTATATAATAATACGACGTTTAAAGTGTTATTTTATAATTTTCATAAAGAAATATCACACGAAACTCCAAGTGGTTGGTTGTGTTGGTTTAGAGAAAGTTTATTATATCACTTGGTCGCTTCTTGTTTTTTAGTTTCTATTTGGAACAAATTTAAACATAAAAAATGAAAAAGATTCTTACATTATGTATTATTCATCAACATCCAAAAATATTGTTTGGCATGAAAAAACGCGGGCATGGACAAGGGAAGTGGAATGGGTTTGGAGGAAAAGTTGAAAAAGGAGAAACAATTGAGCAAGGAGCGATAAGAGAGATGAAAGAAGAGTCGGGGATTGAAATTAGTAAGATGAATAAATTGGGAATTATTGATTTTGAATATCAAGACGGTTCAGGAAATATGAAAGTTCATATATTTGATGTAAAAGAATTCAAAGGCAGTCCAATAGAAAGCGCAGAAATGAAACCAAAATGGTTTGATGTTAATAAAATACCATATAATCAAATGTGGCCTGATGATAAATATTGGCTGCCAATGTTTTTGAATGAGAAAAAGTTTGAAGGAAAATTTATTTTTGACAAATTTAATAAAATTATTGATTATTCTCTTTCAAAATTGAAATAATATTGCGTTTTAAAGTATAATACTATCTTTGTTGAATTTATTATGTCTTGATTAAATTATTTGTAGCGGATTTTGCTTATGTTATTATAAGGGTTATAATTACCCATATTGTAATTTATTTATTTGTTTTCTATCACTATGGATATAAGTAGATTTCTAAAAAAATCACATAAAAATAAATTTCCGAAAAGGACAAAAGAAGAACTGCGCATAATTGCAAATCTTTTAAATAAGAAATTAATGGGAAGACTATTAGATGCAGAAAAAGTAGAGTTGCATAAATTGCGCTATAATAGAGACCCAATATTTCCAAGAAAGAATATTGAAAAAATCAAGGCAAGATTTGGAAAAGCTTCTACGGAAATAAAGGATTGATTTAGATTCGTCTTTTATTTTAAATATTTGTTATTATAAATAATAATTTGTTATGCCAAACAAAAAATTATCTTGCAAAACTGGCCTTAAAAAGCGTGTTATAGAAAAAACTATTTTTGACAGAGAAATTGAGCTCTGTAAAAAACTTTCAAAAGAAAATAAAGAAAAATGCGGATGGGGGAAATGCAAAGATTGCGGAGTTTTGTTTTTACTATATAAATTTTATAAAGGTAAGTTGGTTGAAGATAAAGATGAGATTAAGAAAATTAGAAAAAGCATTTTAAGCATGTAATTTTCTAATTATGCGAAAAATAAAATTCGCAAACAATGAATATTATCATATATACAATTGTGGAGTAGATAAACGTGATGTTTTTTATAATAAAGAAATTATTTTGTTACAGTTTAAAAATATAGAAAAATATAAAAAATATATTGATGTGGTGACAAGAGAATCGAGCAAAAGAAAAGATTTAGAGAAATATTTTATTGAATAAGAGAAATACTTTCTGAGTGGTTTTAAAATCTGTTTGAAGGGCAAAATGCTTAGTTATTATGTTTATTTATTAATAAAAAAATTTATGGAAAATCAATACAACAACAAACAAAACAATAAACATATAATTGAAAAACCAATAAAAAATCCAAATCATTATAAAATTCTTTGGTTTATGTTTCTTTCTGCAATCATTATTTATAATGTAATTGCAATTCTCTTTACAAAAACAGAAGAGGGTTTTTATGGTAATGGTTTTATTGGAATGGAAAACAGTTTGTATAACATTATGTTTTATGCATTTCTTATTTTATCTTTGATACAAATTATAATAATATTAAAACTTAATTCAAAATATTATAAAAATAAATATTCACCAATAAAAGAAAAAACAGCATTTAAGCAAGGTTTACCAGTTTTTAAGTTTGCAATAGCTGAAGCCTCAGCTATTTATGGACTTATGCTTTTGCTTGTTAATGGAAATTATAATCATTTAATATTATTTTCAGTCTTAGGATTATTTGGAATGATTTTGGCTTATCCTAAAGAATAGTAAGTTATTAATACATCAGTAATGAATCAACAAATTCACAAAATTCCACTAGCCGACAGAATGCGTCCTGAAACGCTTGTGGATTTTGTTGGACAGGAAAAACTTTTGGGACAGGAAAAAATTTTAAGAAAAGCGATTGAAACTGATAATATTCCCTCCATAATATTTTGGGGTCCTCCAGGATCTGGGAAAACGACGATTGCTTTTGTGATTGCCAAGGCTACAAAGGGGGAATTTATGAAATTGAGCGCCACCACTAGCGGAGTCAAAGACGTTAGAGGAAAAATCAAAAAAGCTGAAGAGTTGAAAGAGGAAGGTAAAAAAACGATTATGTTTATTGACGAAATTCATCGTTTTAATAAATCTCAACAAGATACGCTTCTGTCTCATATTGAGAACGGAACAATAGTTTTGGTTGGAGCTACAACTGAAAATCCCAGTTTTGAAGTTAACAATGCTCTTTTGTCACGTTGTCGTGTCTTTGTGCTTGAAAAACTTGGTTTAGAACACATCAAAGAAATATTAAAAAGAGCGCTGAAAGACAAAAAAATAGGATTAGGAAATTTGAAAATCAAGATAAGCGAAAAAGATCTTCAGTTTTTGGCAAAAATGTCAGATGGTGATGCTCGAGTGGCGCTTAACGCTTTGGAATTTGCAAGCGATATAAATGAAAAAATAGATAAAAAAATAATAGAGCAAGCACTTCAAAAATCACTTGCTTACGACAAAAACGGAGAAGAACATTACAATATAATTTCTGCTCTTCATAAATCAATGCGTGGAGGAGATGCTGATGCATCGCTGTATTGGCTAGCTAGAATGCTTGAGGGTGGAGAAAATCCACTTTATGTTGCTCGTAGATTAATCCGTTTTGCATCTGAAGACATTGGCATTGCAAATTCTCGCGCGCTTGATCAAGCGATTTCCGCTTATCAAGCCTGTCATTTTATTGGTATTCCAGAATGTAATGTTAATCTCGCTCAGGCAGTTGTTTATATGGCAAAAAGTAAAAAGAGCAACGAACTTTATAAGGCTTATGGAAAAGCGGTTTCGGATGTTCGAAAATTCGGTAATCTTCCAGTTCCGCTTCACATTAGAAATGCTCCTACAAAATTGATGAAAGATTTGGATTATGGAAAAGGCTATAAATATTCGCCAGATTTTAAATATGAAGAAAAACAAGAATATTTTCCAGAAAAACTTAAAAAAAGGAAATATTTGAATTTTGAATGAAATAGTAGTATAATATATAAACTTAATTTATTAATCTAAAATTTATGAATTGTCCAAAATGTAAAATAGAGAATTTAAGAGAAATACAAATTAATGGCGTTAAAGTTGACAGATGTAAGTATTGCGGAGGATTGTGGTTTGATAAAGACGAATTGAAACTCACTCGCGATCATCGTGATAAAAATCTGAGCTTGCTGGAATTTGATTTATGGGAAGATGAGAGCAAATTGATGGTTAGCGGGAAATCAGTTGACTGTCCAAGAGACGGGAAGCCGCTTTTTAAAATAAAATATGGAAACACTAATGTTATGATTGATATTTGCTTGGATTGTCATGGGATTTGGCTTGATAGAGAAGAACTTGATAAAATTATTTTAGAATTAAAAGAAAAAGTTAATTCTGAAACTATTCCAGAGCATCTTAATAATTTAGGAAAAGAAATTGTTGAACTTTTGGCGAACCCAGGTCATGCCGATGTTGAGCTTAAACATATCGCGATTGTAATGAAACTTATTGAATATAGAATTATTTCCAAGCATCCGAAAATCGCGGAAATAATCTCTGTCTTGCCTGATTAGAAATAATTTTTTGATAATATCAAAAACTGGCTTTAATATTTAGAGCCAGTTTTTTTGAAAAAAGCGTGAATAAAATTAAAACGCGCGGAACCTATTTTAATTCATTTTCAATATCCTTTATTTCCTTTTCCACGATTTTTTCAGAGCTTTCTAAAATTTTAAAAATATCATCTCTAATTTGCTTTTCTCTTGAGCTAAGTCCGTCTCTATAATCAAAAGTTTCAATTCTTTTTTCTAAATTATTTCGAAGAAAATGGAATGTTGTTTTTAAACTTTCTTTTGCTTCTTTAATTTCTTTATTTACTGCTTTCTTTCCTTTTCTTATTTTATATAAAACAATAAGAAGAACAATTATAAAAATAATAATTACTAGAAATAATAATAATGCCAGTTGCCAAAAAGTAATAAGCAATGAACCTATCATAATTCCGCTTAACAGTATCTTTATTTCTTTTTCTTGCGAAATATGACTTATTGCCCCTCTTGCATCTCTGGATTTTGCTGAAAGACTGTAAGGCCCTTCTTTAAAAAGCTCCTCAGTCGAAAAAATCCAGTTTCCGTCTTTATCGCTTATAACTTCCCATGTTTTTATAATTTTGTTATCTTTTTTAAAATCTAAAATGGTAATTACATCTGGAGACGATCTTCCTTCAATATACATAATTTCTTTTCCGGCGTTGTATATTAAAGGATATGCTGTAATCTCTGGGATTTGAATTGATCTTATGTCAATTGTAGTTGTAGAATCTTTCCTGTTTCCGCTTTTATCAATGGCTATAATAGTCACTATGTGCAAATCCGGAGATTGCAATGGCATAATAAAAGGATTGATTTCTGATGGAGCAACTGAAGAAAAATAATTATTATCAATTTTTATATCATAATGGCTTATGCCTGAAAGATCGTCTGTTGTGTCAAAATATAGAGATGGACTCGGGTTTGTTTTGTCGCCGCCATCGTCAACTCTTATCTCAAAATTATTTGGCGGACTGGTATCAATTTGAACTTTAAAATGCGACGTTTTACTCCACCCGCTGTTATTTTTTATTCTTAAGTGGAAATACCAAATCCCGTCTTCTATATTTGCATAATTTTTAAAATCAAAAATTCCTTCAGAAATCTGATCTGGAATAGCAGACGGATTATTATTGAATTCTATGCTTTCTCCTATTAAATCAGGCGATATTTTCCATGAAAAAGAAGGATTCTGATTATTATACCATTGATTTTTATCAGGATGAGTCTCAGAATAAACTTTCGCTAAAGAAAGCTCTTTTTTTTGCGGCTTAGGCGGTTCTGGAGGTTTAACGGTTGCGGCTCTTTTTTTGATTGAATAAGTTGCTCCGCTTTTTGAATTTATGATATTTGTTCCTCTTCCGTCAGCGGCTAGCACCGTCCCGCTTGAAAAATTAATTTGCGCTTGGCCTTCTTTTTTTGCAATAAAATTTATAACCAAACCAGTGCCTATTCCTATAAATCCAGGCGCCGTAACTCCTCCTGAAAAACTTACTATGCCGGAAGAATTTGAAAAAGTAGGCTCTTTTGTCCAAAGTTTTAATACTGATCCGTTTTTAGAGACGCTTTTCACTTCCAGTAAATCAGTCGGATAGGCAATAGTCGCGTCAACTACATTAATTGCGGATTCAGAACTGTTAACTTTTATTGCCACTGAAAAAGATGATGAAACTGAATATTCTCCGCTTGCAGGAGATAAATATAAAGATGCTCCTTCAGATTTAGTTACTGGAAGTATACAGAAAAATAAAATTATTAAAATTGTATAAATATATCTTTTCATATCACAATAGGTTTATTTTCTCTATTTCTTTCTCCCGCTCTCTTAATTTTTGCGCAACTTTTGCTTTAAACTTCTTATCTTTCTTATAACAAATTATAACAATTATAATGATCATTATCATTATAATTAAAGCTACAAGGAGAAAAGGCCACCAAGATGAAAATTTTCCTTCATACCATAGTCCTTTTTCTGTTATTTTGATATTGTCAGGAATAATTTCCAATTTAATGTTTTCATCCTGCCAATTACCAGCTTTATCGTAATCTCTAACTATTATCATATAAGTGCCAATTTCAAGATTTGAAAAAATATAAGGACTGTTTGCTTCAATAAAAAATGCATCTTTCCCATTATTTTCAATTGTTATATCAACAGCTTTTATTTCGAAATGATCCATTCCAGAAAAAGCGTCAGTTGTGAAAAAAGATATAATAGGCTGTTTAGAACTTGTTTTTGCGGCAGGACTTATTTTGATTGTAAAAGATGCTGGCTGTCCCTTATCTATTCTGATAAGAAAATGACTAGTTCCTCCCCAAATTTCACCTTTTTTTGCTTTTATGTGAAAATACCAAGATCCATCTTCAAGATTAGAATATGAAACAGAGGCCTCAGCTCCTTCTGCTTGATTGTCGGGAATTACGAAAGGATCTTTACTTATACTATAACTAAATTCACTTATGCCATCTTCTTTTTCCCATAAAAAAGTTGGATTATTGTCTTTGTGCCATTTGTTTTGATCTGAATGCGTAAGAGAAAATATGTTAGGACCTTCTGGTGGTAAAATTATTATGTTATAAATTCCTTTTCCATAAGAATTTAAGATATTAGTTCCATTGCCATCGTTAAGAAGAGCTTGAGACGTATCAGCTAAATATATTGTAGTTTTTCCTGGATTAATTGCTCTGAATGTAATTGTTGAGATTAGTCCAGAGGACGTTTTAATTCCTGGAGACGGAACTCCTCCTTGAAAACTTATATATCCTTCACTATTAGAAAAAGATGGCGGAACTGCCCATATTGAAATAAATGATTTTCCAAGAGTCGGATTTGCTATTTGTATTTTTTTAGGATTAAATTTCAAATCAGCTTTTACGACATTGATATTTTCTTCTCCCGTATTAATGAATATTGAAACATCAAAAGTGCTTCCAATATTAAAAGTTCTGTTATTGGGAGATAAATACAAAGAAGCGTTTGATGCTTCAATATTAGTCGCTCTAAAACAGAATAGCGTTAAAAATATTAATATTAATAATAATTTTTTTTTCATGTTTATTTTTATTTTTGGGATTTCCTCGTTTTATATTATTTGTTATTTCGAACCCGATAGGGTGAGAAATCTATGATTTATGAACAGAACTATGCAAAAGATAATAAATATTATAGATGAGATTTAAATAGTTTATAGATCTCTCAATCGCTGCGGCTCATCTCGAGATGACATAAAATGAACCAACTCTATTTTTTTCTAAACAACCTCAAAGCAACCAAAATAATTATTAGCATTATAACAAGCAACAGAAACGCTAATATCTGCGGTGAAATAGAAACTTTTTCAGCAGGAGAAATCTCATATTCTTTTTTGTTTCCAGCTTTATCAATAGCTTTTATTTTAAAAATGCTTTCTAATTCTTGATCTTCAAGCAAATATGGACTAGAAGCATTTTTCCAATCAAATTCTTTTTTTGTCTTTTTTAATAATCCATTTTCTTTTACTTCTGCCACTTCGTAGTAATCAACGCCTGAAGTTTTATCCTCCGCGTTAAATACTAAATATTTTTTCCCTTCAATGTCCGCGACCTGGACAAAAAGTTCTTTTGGCCGTTCTATATCAATCATTGCCCTAAAAGTAATCTTTCGAGACCACTCTTCGTTTGGCAATTTCTGCCTTAAGTGAAAATAGTATATTCCATCTTCAAGCCCTCTATATGACATAGAGCCCATCCAAATCAAATCACCTTCTGGCGTATCCGCGATTGCATCAGGTATAGCCGAAAAATCTCTGCTTAAGAGATAACTGTATTCAGCGTCTTTAATTAAATCCCAACGAAGATTAAGATGATTATTGTTATACCATTTATTTTCATCGGGATGGCTTCCGGATGTTATTTTAGTAAAGTCCTCTAATTCTTCAATAATATTGCAATTATTTCCAATAATATTCACGTTGTCTCTCTCGCCTTTTCCGTCGTTTAGAAATATTTTTGTTTCAGAAAAATTTAGTTTGCAATCTCCTTCATTTTTTGTCTTGAATATTATTTTTAAAACCAATCCGCTTCCCTTATGTCCGTTAGGTATTCCTCCTGAGAATTTAACAAACCCTTCTTTGTTGGAAATAACCGGATTTTCTGTCCATAATTTTATAATTGATTCTCCTTTTATAATATCAATAGCTTCTAAAACATCAGAATTAAAAATTATTTTTGATTTTATGACATTTATGTATTTGTCATTAGTATCTAAATAAACATCTTTTATCAATGTATTGTTGTTATAATGCTCGGAATTTTGCGGAATAAAAAAAACATCGGAAGCTTGAACGGTGAAAGAGACTGCCATAAAACAGAAAAAAGAGATTGTGATAAAAAATATTTTTTGCATTATCTTTGCTTTAATAATTTTATATTTCTACTTATATTGTATGAGACTTAGCGTTTTTTTACAAATAACAACACGGAACTTCTTTATTTTATGTCATTTCGAACCCGATAGGGTGAGAAATCTGAAAACAGAACTATGCATAATATATGTATGGATGAGATTTAAACAGCCTAGAGATCTCTCAGTCGTTGCGACTCTTTCGAGATGACAAATTTATTTGGTTAATTATAAAACCTTAATCTGTCCAATAATACATCATAATACTAAAATCAATTAAATCAACAGTTCCATTAGAATTTATATCTGCGCAAATATTGGACGGATTGGATTGTTCCCAAAAATAGAGCATTATCGAAAAATCAACCAAATTGATTTTGCCGTCAAAATTTAAATCCACTCCTTGACAGATTTTCTCTTCCGCGCTTTTTGATACTTTAAATTTTAAGCTTTGTGAAAAAATAGAAATTTCTGATTCCGGAGATACTGCTTTTGAGCGGGTGCTGTGATCGCCGCTTTCAATGATAGAAGTATCTAAAGCAAAAATCCATCCTCCATCAGTATTAGCTTTTACTTTTTTGACGATTTCTGGTTCAGAATTTACAAAAATATTTACCTCGCTTTCAGGATAAGTATATCCGAAAATATTTAATGTTTCTCCTCTAGTAATGACGGTGGTTTCTAGATCAATTGTAGGCGGTAAAAATAAGCCGGAAAAAGTAGTGATAGTGCTGGCAGTCAGCGCCGCTGGAAAACTTAAAGTCAAAGATTTTCTGCCCTCCTTATCTTCTGACCATACTCCAAAAGTCCAAAGGCCTGGTGGCAGGCCGGTAAGAGTAGATTCAAAATTAGCGGCGAAGTCGGCTTTTAAAGTAGTTGCTACAGCGCCGTTTCTTAAAATGGTAACATAAGAGCCTGGATACGCCTTGCCTTTAAAAATCGCAGTGGCAAAGCCTGTTGGAATGATTTGCCCGCCGCCTCCGCCGCCTGGAGGCGGCGCGTCTGGATCAAGAATGGTCATTGATACGCCGATGCCTTGTCCGACAATAGCAACCGAAGCGATGCCATAATCAATTTGCGCCAAACATCCAACGTCGGAATAGGTCTGCGTTCTGACAAAAAAGCCGTTGCTAACTATAGGATTTGTAATTCCTGAAAATTCCATAGAAACGTTTGGTGTTGGGTTTTCTCCAGAAGCGTTTGTTAAACTCAAAAGCCCATTAGAAGTATTGTTTAATGCCCAAAGCGCGTTGGTTAGACCGATAATATTTTCCTTGGAAGAAGCTGTGCTATTTAGTCCGGTCGGTGGCGCGCATCCTCCGCTTGTGGTAGTACAAAATAAAACTTTAACGCATCGCAATGTGCTAATAGAGCCAGACCAAGAAATTGAATGAGTCGCGCTAATACCTTCGCGGGAGTCGGAAATAGTATCGCTAAAACTATAAAATTGTATTGCTTTTGCCGGCAAAAGAGGAAAAGAAAAAGCGAAAATTAATGTAAGCAAAAAAGCTGTAAAAAGATATTTAAACTTAAAATTGTTATAAAATTTTCTGATATTCATTTTAATATTATAACATATTTATTTTGAATGATGAAATGATTTCATGTTCTAATCCTTGTCATCCTGAGTTTGTCGAAGGATCTCGAAACTAATATCGTAGTGTCATCCTGAGTTTGTCGAAGGATCTCAAGTTTATTTTTATATAATTTTATATTATGGTTGCGCGTATACAGATTTGAGATTCTTCACTTCGTTTAGAATGACAAAGTGGTTTCGAGATTCTATCGCCATCGTTCCAAAATGACAATATTAAAAAAATCACCCAAAGTTATTGGCGTGATTTTTTAAATGTTGAAATACAGCTTTGTATATATAGTAACGGGATTCTATCGCTATCGCTCCAGAATGACAGTATTAACTTGCGTGATGTTCTCCTTTAAATAATATTTTTAATGCCATTCGCCATCGTTTTCTGGTCTTAAAGAAGAAAATAATAATGAGCAACAAGACAGTCAAAATTCCCAGTATTAATTTCCAAGGGAAGACTGAAAATGTTATTACGCGCGGTTCAAACGGAATATTGCCCGTGCCGTAATTTCCGACTACTGTCGCCGTATATTTTCCCAAAAGCCATTTTGTATTCCAATTCGCTTCATTTTTTCTAATTGCTTCGGGAATGACATTTTTTTGCGAAAATTCAAGCTCTGTCACCTTTTTTCCAAATAAATCAGTAATTACCACGAATCCTCTTGGTCTAACGTGAACAGTGCCCATATTTTCAAATTTGATTTCAAATGGAACTGGACCATATTCTTGAAAAGAAGGAGCTGAAAAATCACTGACTATAAGTTTTTCGTTCAAATCTCCGGAAACCATTAACAAAACAAGCGCGCCGGTTTTTGTAGAAACTGCCGCACCTGATCCTCCGCTTGACAGAGAACCGCTTACTCCTGCCAAAATTGATCCGTATTTTCCTCCCGGCTCGGCATTTTCAGGCACTTCAATTAAAAAATCAACCAGTTTTTGTTCATATGGCTCCAAAGTAAATTCTTCCGGAACCATTTTTATCCATTTGCGAAGAGAGTATGTCGTATCCTCGTCTTCTTCTGATGTTGTCACAACCCTTCCTTCTTCTCCCACTGGCTTGAAATCCTCCGTTTCCATTTTAATGGAGAGAATATTATTTGTAGGATTAGACACTTTTATTATGTTTGAAATAGTGTCTCCCGGATTTGCAGTTAACTCAAAAGTTACAGGAGAAACAGTAACTCCTCCTCCTTTATTTTCTTGAGCAAAACCAATGCCCGCGCACGAAATCCAACCCAGAATAACTAATCCCAAAATAACTTTTTTCATATAGTCCATTTATACATTCTAAATGAACCTCACCCGAGATTCATTTTTAATATGCTTGTTAATTAATATGTCGCGGTAGCAACAAAAACAAGAGTATCTGAATAAACACCAGCTTCGGTAGTAGCTGAGATAGCAGCAGCTAATTCGCCATCAATTGTAGCACCGGATAAAGCAGTGGCAGCAGAAGTGGCGACTACTTGAGCAGAAGTAGTGAGAGTTCCTGTAGCAGTATCGTCCCAAGCCGCATCTCTTGTAAGACTTGATTCATCAGTAAAATACAATCCATAGCCTTCTGTTCCTCCAGCTATACTGTCTTCAGCCATGGCAGCAATTGAATCGCTAGAACTCGTTAGGGCCGCATTAACACTATGGGCAGTAATTGACACCCCACCAGTACCGTTTGTGGAAACGGTAAGTTGAAATGGATCTGTTGCTCCAGCAGATTCAGAAGTGTCTCCAGTTTCATCCGAGGTAGCAAAACGTTTAACAGTACTTCCGCCAGTCCACGATCCAAATCCAACCGCGTAATCATTGCTTGCAAAAGTTATATAAGCGTCTATTGTCGCGGAAACCGCAACGCCAGAGGCTACAACAGCAACAGCAATACTTCCACCGTCAATTGCGGCGGAGGCGGCATTCTGTGTATCAACATCAATTTGATAAACTCCGGTTGTAGGATTAGAAAAATCGTCTATGCCTCCCGAAGCGCCATCTCCAATTACAATTTTAACATAATCATTAGCAGCAAAATCACAGGTTCCACTACCAGTGGAACACAGAGTAAATGTGATTACTCCGCCGTCAGCATCGGTATTTGCTACACCAGTATTAGTTGCGTCTGCTGCCCCATCAACCAAAGTATAAGCTGTGGTTGGAGGGTTGCTACTATCACTATAAAAAAGCATATCTGCGGCATCAATAGCTGTTGTATCAATTCCTGCAGGGAAATCAAGAACAACCTTACCACTTAACGGGACCAATGTTGTTGCCTTAAAAATAAAGGTGTGTTGAACATAAGTCTCAGATGCCCTTGAATCACTTAGAGTGTCTGATAGAGTGGTTAATGTCGCTGCGTCTGTTTTATTCATAGTGACTGAATAAGACAGCACTAATGCGAACATACAGATCAGAGCTATAAATTTTTTACTCAATTTTTTTATTTTTTTTGCCATATTTTTTTGTTAATTTTTAAAATGAAATATATACATATATACAAAATAGAATTTGATTTTATTATGCCATATTTAACAACAAACAATAACAAAAGTACTTTTTATTTGTAATATAAATTATTAAATATATAACCTTAATCTTAAAATAATTATAGCACATTTTAAAATATTTGGCAACAAGTTAGTTATACCCGTGGATAACCTTCTTGTTTTTTGCCGATTAAAGCTTTTATCGCAATTTTTATTCTTTTTCTTGTTAAGATAAGAACAGCTAAAACAAATACAATTGTAAGAAAAATTTTCCATGGAAATATCCAAAATTCAATCTCTTCTTTTGTGGTTGTATTTTCTATATTAAGCGTGAGCTGAGAGCGATATTTTCCAAAGAATAAATTTTTTGAAATAAAGCCTGATAGGGGACTAGGAAGTTTTTGAACTATCACTGGAATTTCAGGAATAAAGTCAACAGGAATTTCACGAGTTTTTCCAGGCAAAATCGTCGTTTTTCTTATCTCTGTTTCTCCTATTATTTTACCATTATTTGACAGGATTGCCAATTTTCCAAATGGTTTAATGTGATAGGCGTCATTATTTTTTATATTTAAATTGAATCGCAATTGCCCTGTTTCTACGATTGAAAACGATTTGATTGTTTCAGCGTAAGCCGTGGAGATTAGTCCGGTAATTTTAATTATAGAATTTTCCAATGTTTTAAGATGGAATTTTTCTGGAATGTTAAACTTGCTTACGGTTAGAAAGCTGGTGTCCACAGGCTTTTCTCTTTTACCTACAGAAATTAAAAACAAAGTTCCTATTTTAGGCACAATACTAACGCCACTTTTTTCTTGATAAGAATTATTAACATCTAAAATTTTTGGCTCAAAAAAGATAACTGTGTAATAGCCCCCGTTTTCTGCGTTCTCTGGAATAGAAATGGAAAATTTAATGTTCTCGGTTTCCTGCGCGTCTAAAATAAAATTTGGATTTTTAATTTCCATCCATTTTCGCGGATTAAATAAAATATCATCTTGTTCGTTATTAGCATCAGAAAGGCTGTCGTAAAACATTGCTGTTCCAGAAAATTCTTCCGCGTCAAAATTTGAAGCTATAGCCTCAAGCGGAATGGCAGCTTCCCCTTTGTTATATATTTTTATTTTATTATTGTACTGTTCTCCTTTCTCAAGCTGCAATTCAAAAATTTCCGGAGCTATCATTAATTTAATTTGATTGCTGGTTTGAGCGCTTGCTAAAGAAGCAGATAATAGCCCGGTAGCGATAAAATAGAAGCAGATAACCGCGGATAATAACACAGATAACCGCGGAGATTTTTCTCTTGCTCTGTCATAAATTCTTCGTTTAATTTCCAATTTTTTTGATCCAAAATTTATCAAAAAACCTAATTTATAGTCAGAAGCTTTCAAATAACGCCAAAATTGTTTGTCATCCTCTTTTGTAATAAAGGGTTTTGCTTTTAATTCAATTAAAATTTTTTCATTAACGATAATATCAGGAATATATGTTCCTATTTTTTCGCCACGATGGATAATATCAATTCGCTTTTGATTTTCAATATTTAATCTCTTGTGTTTTAATTCAGAAACCAACGCTTTATTTATAATAATTTCTTTAAACGCGCCTCCAAATTTTTTATACAAGTCAAAACAGGCTCCTCTAATAATATAGGACTCTTTTTTATATAATAGTTGTTCGCCGTTTTTTGTTGTCATATTTTTTCCGCGTTAATTCTCTTTTGTTTATAAATCTGCGTGTCTATCTGCATAAATCCGCTTCTAGTAATTGGCCGTGACAACATACACAATAGTGGAAGAATAAGTTCCGGGACGCTGTGTATTTGAAGCGGAAATTCTGTAAGTTATTAAATTTGAAACAGTATCAGCGGGATCGGAGTAGTCTATGATTCTGATTGGGCTTGTTGAACTTTCGGAGAATCCCGCGTATTCCGTTCCGCCATTATAACGATTAGAGCCTCCGACAGAAGTATCATTGGAAGTAAACCCAAATCCGCACTCATTATTAGGAGCGGTAGTACTGCAATTATTAGTCCACGGCAGAGGATCCGCGTAATCACCATAATCTCCTCCGCTGTTAACATTAAAATTATCAATTTCAACAGCTGGAAAATCATTGTGCGTCATTTTTTGAGTTTCCCACGCGGTAACAACATAGCCGTTGGTGGCAGAGGTGGAAACTGTAATTTGAGTTTGTGTTGAAGCAGTATCAGTAAAACTATTACCAGAATTTAAGTTTGCGAAAGTAATGGTTGTTCCAGTAATTGTAACATCAATTCCTGCAAGCATTCCAATATACCAAGAGCCTTGAGTCGGAGGATTATTTACGCCGTCGTATTCTTTGCTTCCGTTTATTGAGCTTGCGGAAGCTCTATACCAAGAAACGCTTATTGTTTCATCATGTCCCGAACTCGTGTTTGCTGATGAGGTTAAATATTTGTCTCCATAATCAGCATAATAATCATACTGTCCATATACTGATTGCCAATCAACTTGCAAGTTGTATAAATAGTAAGTTGGCGTTCCCGCTGTATTTGAATATTCCCTAATTCTGATTGCGCCGTCTAAATTTGGTTGAGGGTTTTGCCCGCTAGCTTCAGCTCCCGTTGTTTGCGATGTTGCTGACGCTCCCCATATTGTTCCATTGTGTCGCCAAATGGTTGATTTCGGTGTGCCTGAATTTTCAGAGATTGTAATGTCGGCATCGGCAGTGTCAATATTGGTTGAGGTATTGCTTGCGTCAACAAGATGAGATCCAAGATACCAATCAACATAAAGAATTCCACCTGCTGCGACTGAAGGGCTTGCTCCTATTTTGGCGTTTAGAAATGTCGGAGTTCCGTTTGTTACGGTCGTCTGGTTTGGCGCGGCTGAAGCTCCGTTTGTATATGTCCAGCTTCCGCCAGAACCATCAAAGATAATGTTATAGAAAGCGTCTAATCCGTCTGAAATTGTTTTGCTTCCCGCGGTGTCATCAAAAGTTACCGTTCCGTCTGAATGAGTAAAAGTTCCAGTCGCTGAATTTGACCAATTTCCGCCAACAGAAAAAGAGCCGGTTGCGGAAGAAGTAAATCCCGCTCCCGCTGAAATTGTAAAGTTTTCAACAACATCA
>DAOWDS010000038.1 GCA_030638895.1 Candidatus Moraniibacteriota bacterium
AAACATTTTCATTTTCTAATAACTCAATAATTTGCTCTTGTGTAAACATATTTTTTTATTAATTGTTTATCTTAATTATATATTTAATTCGCTAATTAAAAAAGTAGACACTTCGTGTCTACTTTTTGGGTCCCAGTTCATATACAAGTGGTTATTTTTATATACTTAGATAGACGGTAGGTTCTTAATTGAATTGGGCTTGTAACTTTTTGGCAAAAGTTGTATTATTAAGAGTATGATATTAATGTTTTTATAAATTTATAAAATTTCTCAACAATTTTATTTAAGAGCTTTTATAATACAGCCACTATGAATTTTTTAGCCAACAACAAAAAACTTTTAATAATAATTTTTGTGGTAATTGTTATAACGGGCGCGGCTGCGGCTGTTTATTTTTTGCGGCCACAATGTCCGGCTTCTTGTGACGATCAAAATCCCTGCACCCAAGATACCTGCTCTAAGGCAACTAAACATAAATGTTCCAATATCAAACTTTCAGGACCTCAACCTGATTGCTCTGCGGAAGTTGTCTGTGGAAAGGAAACATGCAAGGCAGGAGCGTGCCAGATAGAATATCAAATAAATTGTTGCTCTAATAAAATATGCGAAACAGGCGAAAGCTATTCGTCGTGCGCTGTTGACTGCCCTAATTGCGATGACAATAATGACTGTACTATAGATTCATATGACTATCACAAACAACAATGCGTCTATGCTCCGGTCCCTGACAAGGTCTGCTGCGGTAATGGTATTTGTGAACTTGAAGAAACCCATATAGCCTGCATGAAAGACTGTCCTAATTGCAATGACAGGAATGAATGCACTAAAGATCAATATGATTATTATGCCCAGAAATGCCTTAATCAAATTATTACTCCTTGCTGCGGTAATGGTGTTTGTGACCAAGACGCAGAAACTAGCCTTGATTGCTGGGCAGATTGCCCGGACTGCGATGACGGTAATAAAATAACTGGAGATGAATTCAATTATCAAACCCAGAAATGCCAACATCTAGAATATTATCTCTTTGATGATTTTAATAAGGGCAATGCAAGCTTTACCAATGATCCGCGCTGGACTATTCTGTTCCCCACGGATAAATCAAACGGGGTACTGACAAATAAAGACAATGAAGTTTATTCCGGTTTTGGCGATCCTGTCTGGACTGATTATTTCTTTGAATTCAAGATCAGGCTCGTAGGTGGACATGCCCCTGTTTACGTTAGGTCCAAATTTAGCAAAGATGGCCCTTCCGGCGCTTATATGCTGTTTTTTACCGACAGCCAAATATCATTAAACAAGGAAAGCGGCAAAGAAAAGAATATTGAGTTAAAAGCGCAAAAGTATTCATTTGACCCAAACATCTATTACCGTATCAGGATAGAGGCTAAAGGCGACAATATCAAGGTTTATGTTAATGGCGGGATATTAATTGATTATACAGACAATGATCCTTTGTTCTCAGGCAATGTCGGTATAGAAGTATTAGGTCAGGGAGTAGCTAATAGCGTGTATTTTGATGACGTAACCGTAGGGCCACTCAAATAATAAACTAGATGCCCTATCTAATTTCATAAAAATAGTTCTAACGTCGTCCACGACGCGGAGCAGTGAAATAAGCACTTGTTTTGAGGATTATTTTTGTACATAAATAGAACATTAGACTTTTATATGATACCAGAAAATGGGCTTCGTGGTTTGAAGTCAGGTCTTGAATTCAGCTATTGACACATTTTAATTTTAATGATATTATAATTTATTAACAATAAGAAAAAAGTGAACAGGAGTGAATCAAATGACTGCAAAGAAAATAACATTCACGGATTTTTTTAAATTAATACTTGTTGAAGGAGAAAATCCGTTATGTAATACAATGGAAGGAGCGGAGTTGGAAGATTTTAAAGGATACGTATTTCATTTTATACATCTGAAAATACTTCCCGAAGAACCTAATGCTGTACTTCTTTCTGAAGCAACATGGCATCAATATTATAATGAAGCCTTGAAATTTAAAAAAGACACGATAAAAGCAATTTTGGCTAGAAAATAAAATGTCTTAGCCATCCCGATACTGTATTATAAGTATAGTATCGGTTTTTTTATCAAAACAACAAATAATAATGAGCGAGACCTATATGATAATCAACGATTTAAGCCTGCCACTACGCAGATAAATCTGGAATGTAAACTTCTTCATCTAATTTCATAAAAAAAGTTCTAACATCCCTCCTGTGGCGGGCAGGCGTCCCACAGCCCGATCAGTAAAAATAATCCTCTTGTTTTAGGGGTTGTTTTTTTGCGCAAGCTGAATATTATAACTTTCATATATTTTGTGATAGAATAAAATCATCATAATATATAAATAAACTAAACATATGAAAAAATTATCATTAATTATAATTGCTGTTGTTATTGTGGTGGCGGTTTTGTTCTTGCGAGGCAGTGAAGATCGTTGGATTTGCGAAAACGGACAATGGATAAAACATGGCAACCCAAGCGCGTCAATGCCGACTAAACCATGTGGCGAAAAGCAAACTGCCGGCATTACCAATTTTCAAGAATGCGTTAATGCTGACAATCCAGTAATGGAAAGTTATCCGCGCCAATGTAGAATAGGTAATCAAACTTTCACAGAAGATATTGGAAATGAACTTGAAGCGTTGGATCTCATTTTTCTTGATACTCCTCGTCCGAATCAAATTATTAAAAGCCCTCTTGTAATTAAAGGGCAGGCGAATGGACCTTGGTTTTTTGAGAGTGATTTTCCCGTGGTCTTAACTGATTGGGATGGATTAATAATTGGCGAGGGAATCGCGATAGCTCAAGGCGAATGGATGACGGAAGAGTTCGTGCCATTTATAGCTGAAATTAAATTTGAAGTTCCCAAATATAAAAATAATGGAACGTTGATACTTCAAAAAAATAACCCACCAGGCTTGCCAGGGCCTGATGATGCGCTAGAAATACCTGTTTTTTTTGAAGAAGAGAATGAAAGCTTTTTGTCTTTAAATTTTGACGAAGTTCTTGCAATCGCAAGAGAAAATAGCGAATGTTATAATGCGGGAATTTTAACTGACAAGTATAGCTATAATGAAAATTCTAAAACTTGGTGGATTGATTTGAAAAGAGCGATAGAGCTTGAAAAGGATGGTTGCAATCCCGCATGCGTGGTGAATGAAAAAAGAAAATCAGCATAAGTAAACTGGAGATGCACTGGCGCGATTCCAGATTCTGACAATGCTGAAATCTTACCATACAGTCATAAATCTTTCTTATCTAATTTTATAAAATAAGTCTAACATCGCCTACAACTCAAATTCTTCTTGACAAATTTATATTTCTTACTCTATAATATTTTAAACGGAGGAGTTTAAAAATGGAAATAATATTTAATTTTTTATTCTTAGGAATTTTTTTTGGACTAATTTCAGGCTTATCTCCTGGTCCTTTATTGACAATGGTTATTGTGGAAACTTTAAGACACAGCAAAAAAGAAGGGATAAAAATTGCGATTGCTCCATTGATAACAGACATACCTATTGTAGGGCTCACTCTTTTTGTTCTTTCAAAACTACTTTATTTTGATCATGTTATGGGTTATATTTCTTTCTCTGGAGCAATTTTCTTGGGATATCTAGCATATGATAGTTTTAAGACAAAAGGAACAAAAATAGATCTAAAAACAATAGAAACACAGTCACTTAAGAAAGGAGTTGTAGCAAATTTTCTCAGTCCGCATCCTTATGTGTTTTGGCTTATCATTGGAGCGCCTATTTTATTACAGGCATATAGCATAAATATACTGTCTGCAATATTATTTGTAATTGGATTCTACTTCTGTTTAATTGGCTCAAAAATTACTATAGCGCTTTTAACTGAGAAGTCAAAAACAGTGCTAAATAGCAAGTCTTATCTTTATGTTATGAACATATTAGCCGTATTATTGCTATTTTATTCCATTGTATTAATAAAGAACGGATTAGACTTCTTTGGATTTTTTTGATAAAATAAGATATTATAGACATAAAAAGTAGATTTTTGAAAAAGAAAAGTGGATAAATGCTGTATAAAAAAACAGGACCTAAAACCCAATAATAGTGAATAACTTATTTATTGGGTTTAATTTATACTTGAATCACAAATGAAAACATGAGCAACAACACTAAAAAAACACTTAGAATATACTGGAACCATATTATAAAATACAAATTATCAGGATTGATAATACTTTTTTCTATTATTGCCGGTTCTTCTATAAACGTTATATTGCCATTATATTACAAAAAGTTTTTTGATATTTTAAGCATTGAACAAACAAAAGAAGCTATTACCAATGAACTAGTTAATATCTTAATAATAATTTTGACAATAA
>DAOWDS010000034.1 GCA_030638895.1 Candidatus Moraniibacteriota bacterium
AAACTTCCTTTTTCTTTAAAAAATGTTCTTAGTTTCTCAATTTCTTTTCCGGCTTTAGTCTTAAAATATTTTTCTCTCTCCGCTGGATCCGATAGATCAAATTCTTGATTAACCCCTTCCATTTTTGTCTTACAGACTGGAACTTCCATAATTTTTAAAATTATTTAATTATAATATCTTTATATCATAATTTTAATGATTATGCAATTCACATCAAACGATTTATTTTCAAAAAACTCTTAAAAAACTAGAAATTTTTATTCGAAAATCACATCACCCTCTTCATCTGTTCTAAAAATTGCAACGTTCATATTCTTTAAGCGATTTAGCAATTCTTGCGCAGGATGTCCGTAACTGTTTTTACCAACGGAAACAACAGCTTTTTGCGGATTTACTAATCTCAAAAACTCATTTGAGGTCGCGTTTTTGCTTCCGTGATGAGAAATTTTGATAACTTTCGCTTTAATATTAATATTTTCATCAATTAATTTTTTTTCAGTTTTAAATCCAGAATCGCCTGTTAATAAATAAGAATCGTTTTCAGTATCAATTCTTAAAATTATTGAACTTTCATTATCATTTTCTGCTTTTTTGTCTTGTAAATTTTCAAAAGGATACAGAACGGTCATTTTTATATTTCCCGCTTTTATCCTCTGCCCGAACTGAGCGTATTTTACGGAAATATTTTTTTCTTCAATTAATTTATCCCATTCTTGGCAAATTGCGGTTTCACAGATAATTCCAGTTTCTAAAATTTGCTCCACTTCATAATATTTTAAAATCTCAATCAATCCGCCCATATGATCCTTGTCTGGATGAGTTAAAATGACAAGTTCAATTTTTCGATCATAAAATGACATATGTTCTCCAAGTTTATCTAAAATATTCTTTCCGTCTCCACCATCTATCAAAATTTGCATATCATTTCCAATTTCTATTAGCGCTGCGTCGCCTTGTCCGACATTAAGAAAAGTCACTCTTGGACTCTGAATCGTTTTTTGCTGATAAAAAGCAAGAGCTGCAAGAATGTTGAAAGTGAAAAAAATTAGGATTATAATCAGATATTTTTTTGACATATCTTTATATTATAAAATAAAAAGTTTATAACGCTATGATATCACATAGTGTCGTTATACAAACAATTTAAATTCTCAACACACAATATTTAATCTTCATTCAATATCCAAATATCTAAACATTTATTGATTATTTTAGATGTTGAACGTTTAATAAATGTTGATTATTGAATATTGGTTATTTTTTGATTATTGTATCTTTGCATCTTTTTTTATACTCCTAAAATTCAACAATAAAACCAAAACTCCATAATAAACAGCCACAAACCAAATATTCATACCATTAAAACTAAAATATCCAATATTAAATCCAGCAAAAAAATTTATAATATAAAGCTGAAGAGATAAAATAAGCGAAATTGGCATTGCTACAATTTGTCCAGCCAATAAACTCACAAATCCTGCCATAATCGAAATAATTCCTCCAATCATAACAACTGGCACAAAAGGTAAAACTAAAATATTCGCAAAAACTGAAAAGACGGAATAATTACTAAAACTGTTAATTATAATCGGTAAAGTCGCAATTTGCGCTGAAATTGTTATCAAAAACATTGTCTTGATTTTCAAATAGTCAGGATATTTTTTAAAATAAAAGTCAAGTCTTGGATATATATAAATTATACCAAACACTGCCGAAAACGAAAGTTGAAATCCAACATCATATCTTAATAAATTTGGATTATATAAAAGCATTAAAACGCCCGCAAAAATAATTGCATTGGCGGCGTTGGCAAGCCGCCCGACTTTCACCGCAAACAAAACAAGTCCTCCCATTATAGCAGCGCGAACCGCAGATGGCGGAAAGCCGACAAGCGCGACAAAAAAAACAATACCCAAAATCGCAAAATAAAACGCGTGATTTCTTTTTAATCCAATCGCGAGTAATAAATACATAATTAGAACTGCTACAATCGTCATATGAAGCCCTGAAACAGCTATAATATGCCTTGTGCTAGTTTTATTGAAACTTTTCAATGTTTCTGAGCTTATTCCAGATTTTACACCTAATGTCATCGCGCTTATAATTCCTGCTTGAGGTTGAGGAAAAATACTTAAAATATTTTCGCCTGCATTTTTTCTAAATTTTGAAATTTCATAATAAAATCCTGTTTTATCTTTCTTAATTATTTCAATTTGAGGATAATAGGAAATATAATAGATTCCTTTCGAAAATAAATAATTTTTATATTCAAATCCGTCAAAATCTTCTGGGATATTTATTTTTCCATCAATTATAATGTCATCTCCGATATTATATTCCGGATATCTCTCAAGGTAGATTATAACATTTACTTTTTCAAGGAAATTATTTCTAAAGCCATCAGCTTTAATGTCGCCTAATAAAATTTTTTGTTTGCCATTCTTAATTTCTGGAGATTTCAATATTTTTCCATTAAAGAGTATTTTCTGTCCATTAATTTTTTCAATTAATTGAATTTCGTTTTCATTAAGCTTATTACTCTCAATTCTAATAAATCCAGATAAAACAAAAATAATGAACATTAATATTATTATTGGCAACTTTTTATTATGAGATGTTGAATTATTTATCTTAACCCCCCAACCCCATTTATCAGGTGGGCGAGTAACTTTTCTTTTCTTGCTATTAGAAAAATTATTTTTTCTAAATAAAAAAACAAGCGAGATAAAAAATCCTGCTTCCAAAAATAAGATCCATATTGAAATTGAAAAATAAGAGCCTAAATAAATCCCGGAAATAAACGCAACACAAAACAATAAAAAATATTTTGACCTAGTCATTAATCTCAATTATTTTTTCTTTTTTCTTTTCGCCTTTAACAATTTTTATTCTGCTTTTACTGATATTTAATTTTTCTGATAATAATTTTATAAGTTCTTTATTAGCCTTTCCGTCAACCGGCACCGCGATAAGATAAATTTTCAAAAATGGCAACTCTCTGTTATTTTTATTTTTAAACCCAAGACCTAGCTGATTTAGATTATCAATACCCAAAACCTCATTTCTAGATGCTCTTGTCATAATTTTGCATTTAAATCTCATAATAACAGGCTTTTGAATTTTGTAATTTAAGATGATATAACCACATTTTCACAATGTTTTCTTATCTTATTAGCAATTTCTTCCAGCTCTTCCCTGGAATACGGATTGACATTTTTAAACCCATCATGCAAAGTTTTCCTCGATTTAAAATCCTGAATTGAATAACGAGACAATTTTGAAAAAATATTTTTATCAATGCCATTAATCCAATCTATCATTTCATTAATATCTTCTGGATTTACGTATCCAGGCACAACCGTCGTTCGAAGCTCTAATTCATTATTACTATTCATTATTAAATTTATACTTTTTTCAACATTTTCTATAATGTTATCTTTCTTTGTCATAATTTTATATTTTTTAGGAGAAGTTTTTATATCTATTGCCCAATAATCCACTAGATTGCTGCCTATTAAATCGTTAACAACGCTAAAATGAGAAGCATTTGTATCAAGCTTTATATAAAATCCCATTTCTTTTATTCTCTTTATAAATTCTTTCAATCCAATCTGTAATGTAGGTTCTCCTCCAGTAATACAAACCCCGTCTAAATCTCCATTTCTTGATTCTAAAAATTTTAATATTTCTTCTTCTTTTATATTGTTATCATAATCAATTAATTTTTGATCAACAAGTTCCGGATTATGACAAAATTGACAACGAAAATTACAACCCTTAGTAAAAACAACCGCGGCAACTTTTCCAGGATAATCCAGCATTGTAAATTTTTGAAATCCGCCTATGAACATAAAAATAAGTTACAAGATAAAAAATTTATAAGATTATAAAATTGGAATTATTTTAGCAAGATAATACAAAAATAAAAAATCGCAAGCAGAGAAATTATTTGCGATTTTTATTTATAATAATTTTGTTTTTAACAAACATAATTGTATTTATAAAAAATAATCTACATCTCAACTGCTGCCGTGATAATATCAGGATATTTTGCCACATCTTTTCTGGCCAGCCTATATGATGTTCCTTCTCCAGGAGTCGCTTCTAAATTATAGAGTCCATCTGTTTCTTCCTGATATTTTATAATCTTATCTCGCATAAATTCTAAAACTTCTTGAGCAAATTCATTCCCCTTTTTTGTTGTAATATCAGTCTTAGGTCCTAGAAAATTTTGCAAAGCTTCATTCATTCCTATAATTCCAATAGTTGAAAAATGGTTGCTCCAATATTCCCCTCTTTGCAGTTTTATATTAGCAAGAAAATGTTTTGCATATGGATATAAACCTTTTTCTGTAAAATTCTCAAGGGTTTTCCTTTTAATTTCCAGACTTTCTTTCGCAAGATTCATAACTTTTCCTAAATTATCATAGAAATTTTTCTTGTTTTCAGCTAAATATCCGATTCTTGGCAAATTAATCGTTACAACTCCTATGGAACCTGTAAGAGGATAGGCTCCAAACAATCCTCCTCCGCGCTTATAAAGCTCTCTATTATCAAGACGCAATCTACAGCACATTGACCTGGCGTCTTCAGGCTTCATATCGCTGTTTATATAATTTGCAAAATAAGGAATTCCGTATTTTGCCGTCATTTCCCAGATTGGTTCAAGATTTGGATCGTCCCAATTAAAATCATCTGTTATATTGTATGTTGGAATAGGAAAAGTAAAAACTCTTCCGCTTGCATCACCTTCCAGCATAACTTCCGCAAAAGCTTTATTTAAAAGACTTATTTCATTTGAAAAATCTTTGTACTGTTCTTTTTGCGGAACACCTCCGATTATAACAGCTTCATCTGCAAGAGTTGAAGGAACTATCAAGTCCATTGTAATATTTGTAAATGGAGTTTGAAAACCTACTCTTGTAGGAACATTCATATTAAATACAAATTCCTGAATAGATTGTTTTATATCCCTATAAGTCAGCTGGTCATATTTAATAAAAGGAGCAAGCAGCGTATCGAAATTAGAAAAAGCCTGAGCTCCCGCGGCTTCTCCTTGAAGCGTATAGAAAAAATTTACAACCTGCCCCAGCGCGGATTTAAAATGCTTAGGAGGCTTACTTTCGCTCTTTCCGCTGACTCCACCAAATCCATTAGTAATTAAATCTTTTAAGTCCCATCCACAGCAATAAACAGCCAATAGACCGAGATCATGAATATGAAAATCTCCATTATCATATGCCTCTCTGATTTCCGGAGGATAAATTTTTTCAATCCAATATTTTGAAGTTATTACATTCGCTATATAATTATTCAAACCTTGTAAAGAATAAGACATATTGCTGTTTTCTTTGACTCGCCAATCAATTTCTTTCAAATAATCATCTACGAGATCCACAGATTTTTTCAAAACATCCTGACTTTCTCTTAAAAGCCTATGCTGTTCTCTATATATTATGTAAGATTTCGCCGTATCAATATAACTTTCCCTAATTAAAAAACTCTCAACAATGTCTTGTACTTCTTCAACTGTAGGAATCTCAACTTTTAGATTTTTACCTCCATTGCGAACAGTAAATCTCTTATTTATTTCACATTCAACTTTTTTTGCAAGATCATACGCATTGCGTTTCCCTCCCTCTCCAGTAGCAGTTAATGCTTTATAAATCGCATTAACAACTTTGCTCTTTTCAAACTTCACAACCCTGCCATCTCTCTTTCTTATTTGTTTTACTTCTATTTTTTTTGAATTCATTATACTTCTCTTGTTAATCTGTTTAAAAATAAAATTTTAATTTAAGTCAAATAAAAAACTGCCGCATTACCTTTATCACACAATAACAATTTAGCAATATGACAATTTGACAATTTAAATATTCAAAAACTTTACAAATCATCTTTTATTAAAAAATCCATTCCTTGCAAGAAACTTATTATGATTTAACTATTTATCTTTTTTCATTTTTTTTCTAATAAACGCCGGGACATCATATTCATCACTAGCATCTATAGAATTTATTTTTGATGAAAATATATCATCATTTTGCTTAATTTTAGAATTAACTTCTTTAAAATCGCTCTCGTTTGTTTCTTTTAAGTTAATTTCTTCGTCATGATTATCTTTTTCTTTTTTTAATATGCTCTCTAAATCATTTATTCTTTCAGCGTCATTGCCGGAAAGATCCGATTTTTTAGATTTATCTCCAAAGCCAGTTGCAATGACCGTAACTTTAATATCCCCTTTCTTTAAATTTTCATCTGTAATAGCGCCAAATATAACCTTTGCTTCATTGTCAATAAATTCCGTTATAACATTCGCGGCCTCGCTTACTTCCATCATTGTCAAATCAGCTCCACCGCTGACATTAAACAAAACACCTTTTGCTCCATCAATAGATAGCTCTAAAAGAGGACTGTTAATTGCCTGCTTAGCCGCTTCTATTGCCCTGTTCTCGCCAAACGCTTTGCCAATGCCCATCAACGAAGAGCCTGTATTTTGCATAATAGATTTTACATCGGCAAAATCCACATTTACAATTCCTGGAAGAGTTATTAAGTCTGAAATTCCCTGAACGCCCTGCCTTAATATATCATCAGCAATTTTAAATGAATCCAGTAATAGAGTTTTCTTTTCTATTACCTGAAGTATTTTATCATTAGGAATGGTTATAATTGTATCAACTTGATTCATTAAATTTTCCAGACCTTCTTCAGCAATTCTCTTTCTCTGAATTCCTTCAAACATAAACGGCTTTGTCACAACCGCGACAGTAAGAGCTCCAGCCTCTTTAGCGGCTTCAGCAATAATCGGCGCTGCCCCAGTTCCCGTTCCTCCGCCAAGCCCGCAAGTTATAAAAACCATATCTGTATTTTTTAAAACATCCTGAATTTCATCTTTATTTTCTTCTGCCGCCTGTCTTCCTATGTCAGCATTCATCCCCGCGCCAAGCCCTTTTGTTAAATTCTTACCAATATGTATTTTTTCCGAGGATTTACAATGATGAAGGTCTTGAGAATCCGTATTTATGCCAATAAACTCAACTCCGCTCAGCCCAGTTTCAATCATTCTGCTTATAACATGATTACCGCTCCCACCTACGCCAACCACTTTAATCCTAGCGAACGTTTCAAATTCTGGTTTTATTTCTTTCATATATTTTTTAAATAAATTGTTATATTTGTTATAATAGCTTTTTTGAAAAAATTGGGCAAATCTGAAATTAAAAATTGCGAATTAGGAATATTTAGATTTATATATTATATTTTACGGCAGAAAAGTCTTAAATATATTTCGCACTTTTTGTCCAACTCTGCCAAGCGATGGCAATTTGAATTTTCCACCACTGCCAGAAGAAAAAACTCCGTTTTCATCAGATTCCCACATAATAAGCCCCATTACTGTGGCAAATGAAGGATCGTCAACTCTATCGATTATTCCATTCAATTCAATAGGAAAACCAATTTGCGCTGGCAATCTAAGCGTCTCTTTTGCAATAGCAACAATCCCTGGCATTTTAGCTCCGCCTCCAGTTATAACAGACCCGGCTGGAAGCATTCCGCTCCTATTAATTTTTTTAAGTTCTTTATCTATCATTATAAAGATTTCTTCAACTCTTGCTTTAATAATTTCTGCAACATATTTTCTAGTAAAAATTCCTTCCTCGTTTTCGTCAATTTGAGAAAGATCTATTTTGTCTTTTTTGTTTATCTCTACGGCCAGCACAGTTCCATATTCAAGTTTTATCTTTTCAGCAACATCAATTGAAGTTCTAAGACCTATTGCAATATCATTTGTGATATGTCCAGCTCCAATTGGAATAATAGCTGAATGCAATATATTACCATCTTCAAAAACAGAAATTCCTGTTGTACCTTTTCCAATATCTATTACAACTACTCCCAATTCTCTTTGACGCTTTGATAAGACTGCTTTTGCGGCGGCAAGAGGAGAAAATACCAAATCATCTATATCAATTCCGCAATGTTGTATGCATTTATATAAATTTTTTATAAATGGAGCCGATCCTTCAATTACTAAAGCATTTACTTCCAATCGCACACCATTCATTCCTATTGGATCTTTTATCTGCTCTTGTCCGTCAATTGTATAATTGCATGGAATGACATCAATTATTTCCCTGTTATTTGGCATTGATATCGCTTGTGAAGCAATAATAACTCTGCTTGCGTCTTCTTCACTAATTTCTCCATCCGCTCTTGAAACAGCAACAACGCCTTTTGAAAATTGAGAATGAACATGATTTCCATTTATACTTATAAATGCATGCTCAACAGGAATACCAGCCGTTCTTTCTGCCAGCTCCTTTGACTTAGTTATTGCATTAATGGTTTCCTCAATACCAACAATAACTCCATTATTAATTCCGAATGAAGACGCAACTCCTACTCCCAAAATCATGGGTTTTGATTCCTCTCCCTGTTCTTGAGAAATAACAGTGCGCACAGAACTAGTTCCAATATCAATTCCTATTAAAATATCTTCTTTTGGCATATGATTAAATTGCTAAATTGCTAAATTGCTAAATTGCTAAATATGCCGAATACTAATTAAAAATAAGGCAACAATTTAACAGTTTAACAATACAACAATATATTCTTATTATAATACATTTTTAAAAAATAAAAAAGCCCTCTTAAAAACACTGTGTAATACTTTTAAAATGAGGCCAAAAAATTAACAAACCAATAAAACAAGCTCCTAAAGACGCCACAAGAACTGCTGAAGCCATCATATCTTTTACGGTCTTTGCGTGAGGATGAACTCTCGGCTGCAGAATGTCCATAATCCTCTCAAAGATTGAATTGATAATTTCCAATACTAAAATAAGAGTGATCATCATAATCAAAACAACTGTTTCCCATATCTTAAGGTCAAGTAATAATATTAAAATAAAAACAGTAATTGAAAATATTATCTGAATTTTAAAATTTTGTTCACGAAAAACACATCTAAATCCCCTCGTAGCGTTTGAAACACTTTTTATAAATTTTCCAATATTAAACACTGCCATATATACTCTATTGTTAAATTGTCATATTGTTAAATTGTCATGCCATTCGTGACAATACAGCAATTCAACAATGTAGCAATATCATTTTCATTAAAAACGCCAACGCTAAATTTCCAAATAAAAATCTACAAAGCCGTTAATATTTTTTCTTCTAAGATCTTCATCTCTGAATATTCATAATTTCCTTTATGATCATATCCAGCTAAATGCAAAATTCCATGTATAAGCAAAAT
>DAOWDS010000039.1 GCA_030638895.1 Candidatus Moraniibacteriota bacterium
GTCAAAGTGAGGTAAAAATTGTTGGTGATGTTTTTGATTGTTGGTTTGAGTCAGGTTCAATGCCCTACGCGCAGTATCATTATCCGTTTGAAACTCAAGCAGAATTTGAAAAAAGTTTTCCAGCTGATTTTATTGCTGAAGGATTAGATCAAACTCGCGGTTGGTTTTATACTTTAATGGTTCTTTCAACAGCGCTTTTTGACAAGGCTCCATTTAAAAATGTAATTGTTAACGGCATGGTTTTGGCAGAAGATGGACAAAAAATGAGCAAGAGGTTGAAAAATTATCCAGAACCGAATTTGGTGATTGAAAAATATGGAGCAGATGCGCTTCGGTATTATCTTTTGTCTTCTTCTGTGATGAAAGGGGAGAGCCTTCGATTTTCAGAAAAAGGAGTCAATGAAGTTTTGAAGAAATTTATTTTAACTTTATGGAATACGTATTCTTTCTTTGTGATGAATGTAGAATTTAATGAAGGTATGAAAGGAGTCCTTCGACAAGCTCAGGATGACAATGAGATTCAAGATGACAATGTAGTTCAAGAGGATGATGACGCTCAGGATGACAATGAGATTCAAGATGACAATACATTTGGAAAATCTAATAATTTGCTTGATAAATGGATAATTTCAGAACTAAATATTTTGATAGGCGAAGTAAATAGTAAAATGGAAAATTATGATTTAGTTCGCGCTTCAAGGCCTTTGCGAGAATTCATAGATAAGCTTTCTAATTGGTATGTTAGAAGAAGCAGAAAGAGGTTTATGTCAGAAGATGTTGATGATAGAAATCTTGCGCATCAAACTTTGTATTATGTTTTAATGGAGTATACAAAATTGCTGGCGCCGTTTATGCCATTTTTGTCTGAAGAAATATATAAAAATTTAACAGATAAAAAATCTGTTCATTTTGCAGATTATCCTGTTGCTAGGGAAAGTTTAATTAATGAAAAAGTTAGCGGTGAAATGAATTTTATAAGACAGATTATTACCTTAGGATTAGCAATAAGAGCAAAAAATGGGATAAAAGTAAGACAGCCATTAAGCAAGCTAAAAGTTGAAAGCGAAAAGATGAAAGTTGATGATAATAATTTGATAAGTTTGATCAAAGACGAACTTAATGTGAAAGAAGTTGAGTTTGTTGATGAAATAAAAGAAGAAAGTGGTTTTATTTTAGAGGAAGATGAAAAGTTGAGGATTTCCCTTGATTTAAATATTACTGAGGAATTAAGGAATGAGGGATTTGCAAGAGAAATAGTTCGGCACATTCAAGTGATGAGAAAAGAAGCAAAATATAATCGGAATGATATGATTATTGTAGAATATAATTATAGTGAGAATGGCGAAGGTATAAAAAAAGTTTTTAAAAAGTGGGGAGATTATCTTAAGAAAGAATGTTTGGCAGGGAATATTGATTTTTCTAATAAATTCATTGAGGTGGATTTTGATTTAATAAAAGAATTAAAGGCTGGAAGCAAGACATTAAAAGTTGGGATTAAAAAAGTGTAATGTATAACTTATAACTTATAACTTGTAACATAAATTCGAAATAATATTTTCTTTATTCCGTGTATTTTTTTTGAAATCACAAAAAGACTCTAATTAGGAGACTTGAGCTAATGAATGATTATCTGCTTTTAAGCAAAAAAATAAAGCAGAATTGAAATGGCTTGTTTAACCTTTTTTTTCTGCTCTCGTGATTTATGCAGTATTTCCATCGTCCATTATTTTTCCTCCTCTAACTTATAAACTGCTTTTATGGATCTATTGCTTTCATCATTTTGATTCACCTCTCTTTTTCTTAGTCTTATATAATCAATCGCTTTTTTGCCATTTTATAGACCTCCAATTTTATTATAACAATTTTATAAATAATGTCAAAAAGAAAGATACAAACATATATCATTTCAGTGATAATTATAAAAAATATTAAAAATATAAAATTAATAAAGTTCTTTTAAAGACAAAAAAAAGACGACGCTCCAAAACATTATCATAGTTTCGGGTTAATCACTTTCTATATAAATTGTCTGCAGACAATTTATATCATAAAAAGCTTTCACTTAGGGCCATCTGTGTGCATAATAATACTTTTAAGTTATGTTACACTTTTAATAGTACTTTTAAATTGTACTAAGAACACTTTATCATACTTTTTAAAATCTGTCAATACCTATATGTCAACATACAAAACAGAGGGAATTATCATCAGAAGGAGTCATTTTGGTGAGTCTAGTTTGATTTTGAATGTTTATACAAAAGATTTTGGAAAGGTTGAAGCGGTTGCGCGATCTGCTCGGAAAGCTAAAGGAAAGCTCAAGGGGCATCTTGAACTTTTTTTGCTATCTGATTTTGTGTTTGCTTACGGTAAGTCTATTGATAAAGTTGCGAATAGTTTTTCTTTGGAAAATTATGAGAATATTAAAAATAATTTAAACATCTCTTTTGGCACTTATTATATTTTGGAATTAACTGACAGAATTACTGAAAATGGTTATAGAAATGAAAGAATGTATTATTTGTTTAAAGAAACAATGAAGTTTTTGAATTCACTAGCCACAGATAATGCCTTGAAGTATTATTTGACTATAATTCAATATCAGATAAATGTGATGCAATTATCCGGTTTTTTTCCAGAAATTAATAAGTGTGTTGTTTGCAAGGAAAAAATTAAATTAGAGGAAAATCATTTCAGTTTTTTTCATGGAGGAGTTATTCAAAAAAAATGCCTATGCAATGATGTAAGCGCGATTGGAATTGATAATGATGTCATTAAAATAATGAGATTATTAAAAATTAACAAGAGCAATGTGGATGAATATAAAAATAGTATTAAAGATAATATAAAAATTATAGAAAAATTGAAAGTTAAGAAAAAAATAATATTTCAACTGATAAAGCTAATAAATCAGTTTATTGAAAATAATATTGAAAAAAGGATTAATAGTGTTGACTTTTTGATGGTGTAATAGTAGTATATTAATGGAGATGATAAATAATGATGAGAGTATTAATTGTGGAGGAAGATTTCCCAAAGTTGTTTGCTAAAATTAAAAAAACCAGATTTGAAGGAAGAGATGTTTATGGATTTTTTCTTAAAGAAGAGGAATTTCAGGAAATAGCTAAGGATGAATTTTTGAGTAATGGAGTTCTTGGTGTTTTAGATTATAAAACAGACACTATTCATTTAATGCGTTCTGAAGATCCAAGTATCATTTCTGATGAGTATTTACAGCAAATGAAGAGAGGAGAATTTATTGTAGGAAATGAACCAGATGTAATTAGAAAAATAAGAAAGTATAATTTGCCAGTCAGAAAAATAACAATTTGGCATCGATTCGGATTATCTTTTATTGAATAAAATTTCAAAAACATAGCTAATGAAAATAGCTGTGTTATTTTTTTGGACAAAAGAAAAAATATTCTGTATTATTAAAGTATGTTTCTAAATTATTGTATTGCTAAACTGTTATGGATAATACAATAATATGACAATTTAATTTAACAATTTAACAATGCCATTTACATTTCCGACAACCAAAACAACAAATAAAAAAGATTATTACATTCAAAGGGGAGTTGAAGTTCTTCCGGGAATTATAACCTGGACTTTTTTGATTTTGGGTTTATATTTATCTTTTCAGCTGCCGTTAGCAGTCGCAATATTTATCATAATTTTTGATTTATATTGGATGATAAAGGTGTTTTATATAACCGTATTTATGCTTTTCGGTTATAGGCGAATTAGACTTTGGGAGAAAATTGATTGGATTAAAAAGTGTGAAAATTTTTCAAAAAAAGACGAAACGATTGATTGGAGAGATTTTTATCATTTAATTATAATTCCAACATATAAAGAAGGAATTGAAATTTTGGAGCCGTCTTTAAATTCATTGGCTGCCTCTGATTATCCAAAAGATAGAATGGTCGTTGTTCTTGCTTTTGAAGAGCGCGCAGGACAAGAAGCGATTGACCGAGCAAAAGAATTAGAAGAAAAATATTCTAGTAAGTTTTTTGGTTATTTGACGACATTTCATCCGGACGGAATTAAGGGAGAAGCAAAAGTAAAAGGAGCTAATACTAGCTGGGCGGCCGAGGAGGCGAGAATATTTTTACAAGAAAAAAAGATTAAAAATGAAAATGTTATCGTTTCAACGTTTGATTGTGATACTTGTGTGCATTTGAAATATTTTTCATGTTTAACCTACCAATTTATAAAAAATTCTAAAAGACATCAATTTAGCTATCAGCCATTGCCTTTGTATAATAATAATATATGGCAAACCAATAGCGTTGTAAGAGTTATTATGGTGAGTTCTTCTTTTTGGCAAATAATGCAAAGCGTTCGTTATAATAGGATAGTAACTTTTTCAAGTCACTCAATGAGCTTCAAGACTCTCGTTGATGTAAATTATTGGCCAAAGGATATGATTTCTGATGATTCTATAATATTCTGGAAATGTTATATGTTTTATCATGGAAATTATTTTGTACAACCAATTTCCTTAACAGTGTCTTTAGACGCTGTACTTGATAATAATTATTTTAAAACAATTATAAATCAATATAAGCAACAACGCAGGTGGGCATGGGGCATTGAAAATATTCCTATTATATATAGAGCGTTTTTAAATGATCGTAAAATCTCAATTAGAAAAAAAATTAGCAGGGCATGGGAAGAGTTAGGCGGAAGAATCTCTTGGGGCCTAACTCCTATTATAATAGCTTTTTTCGGCTGGCTTCCTCTTTGGTTTGGAGGTAATAGATTTAATCAAACAGTTATTGCTTTAAATCTCCCAAAAGTTTTGGGCTATCTTATGACTTTCGCAATGTTTGGTTTGTTAATTTCAATGTTTATGTCATTGTTTTTATTGCCTCCTCCTCCCAATAAGGCTAGCATATTTAAAAAAATGATAATGGTATTTCAATGGATTTTAGCGCCGATTATCGCGATTCCGCTTGGCGCCATTCCAATGATTGACGCTCAAACGAGAATGTTATTTGGAAAATATATGGAATTTTGGGTAACGAAGAAGGTAAGGAAATAAATTAAGAATCAAGAAATCGACGGTTCTATAGTCTCCAAAGAGCTATGAAACCGCATTTGTAAAACCTGCGTTATAAATATTTTTTGAATAAAAAAAATAGGAAATTTATTCCTAATCATTTGAAGAATGTAATACTAAATGTACTTCGCCTCCGTCTTCACGGTATACTACTCTTTTACCATCTTGAAGAGCAGTTTCTTCTGTTTCAAGTTCTCCTATTACCGATGACATAATAAAATCATCGTCTATGTCAAATTTTTCGCATAGTTCGGGAATTGAATATTTTATTCCTTTGTTACTTTTAAGAAATTCTGCTACTTTATTTTTGAGATTCCTGTCTATTTTTATCACTTTGATTCCTCCTCATTTATAATCTTACTAAACCAACAAATAATGTCAAATTTTATTCTCTATCTTGCACCATTTCTCATTGCCTTAATCTTTAGTCTTATTTTCGCAAAGACGCTTATTTTGTTTGGTAAAAAATATAAACTGTATGACAAGATAAAAGAAAATAAAATCCATCGGAAAACCATAGCTCGATTTGGAGGAGTGGCGATCATAGTTTCTTTTTTATTGGCAATATTTTTAAGCGCGGATTTAGTTTTTGACAATTTGAAATGGGGGATTGTAGTTTCTGTTTTGGTAATTTTATTTTTCGGAATTTATGATGATTTGAAAAATGCAAATTGGAAAAAGCAATTAATGGGACAGGTATTAGTTGCTTTGATTATGATTTATGCTGGTCTTCAAGTTGATTATATTGCTAATCCATTCGGTGGGGCGGAATTTCGGTTAGATATTTTGAATGGTCAAATTTTCGGATTTTCATTTTCGATTTTAGGATCTTTATTTGTTTTGTTCTGGATTGTGGGTTTGATGAATGCGATGAATTGGCTGGATGGACTTGATGGTCTTTCTAGTGGAGTTGGATTTATCGGTGCGATGACGATGTTTTTTTTGAGTATATCTGTTTTGGTGAATCAGCCACCACTCGGAATTTTGGCAATCATTTTTGCAGGATCAATTTTGGGATTTTTATTTTTCAATTTCAACCCCGCTAAAATATTTATGGGAACAAGTGGTTCAATGTTCTTGGGGTTTATGTTGGCAGTTTTGGCTATATTCTCTGGTGGAAAAATTGCAACAATTTTTCTTGTCTTGGGTTTCCCAATTCTTGACACAGTGTTTGTTATTATTGCTCGCATTAAAAATGGAAATTCGCTATTTCAAGGAGATGCGAGTCATTTTCACTATCGATTACTTAATGCAGGATGGTCGCAGAAAAAAGTGGTTATATTTATTTACTCAATCTGTTTTGCTTTCGGATTTTCAGCTCTTGTTTTTGGAAGCATTGGGAAGATAATATCTTTTTTTGTTTTATTTTTGATTATGTTTGGAATAAATTATTTTTTGGAATTGGAAAGAAAGTAAAAACGAATTCTTTTAATCGGGGTTGTGTATTTTTTAATAAACTAATAAATTTCTATTTTATAATTTATTTTTTGCTTTAAATCCTAGATTTCCTTCTACTCTTTGATGTATAATTTTATGAGATTTCGTTCTTATTTTCGTAAGGAGTCCTTATGGTCTTTATTACAAGGCTACTACTTTTTTAAATATAAGATTCTGTTTATAATATTGACATAAATCCAATCAGTTGCTATATTATAAAGGTTAATAGAAAATTGAGGTGAAAAAAAACTATGGCAGTTATCTTAGGCATAATAGTATGGGGTGATAATAATCGGTTATAGTATTATTATTGAACAAGCTGGATTGGGATGAGAATAAATAAAAATCTGGCTTGATTACTCAAAAAAGTTTTTTAAACATATAAATTAAGAAAATATTATGATTGCAATTATAAAAACAGGCGGGAAGCAATATAAAGTTTCTCCGAAAGATAAATTGAAGATTGAGAAAATTGAAGGAGAAGAAGGTTCAAGGGTTGTTTTTGATCAAGTTCTTCTTGTCGCAGATGACAATGGAAAAGAAATTTCTATTGGAAGTCCGATTGTAGAAAAGTCAAAAGTTGAAGGGGTAATATTGAAACAAGCCAGATCTAAAAAGATTGATATTATCAAGCATAAGGCAAAAAAGAGATACAATAGAAGAGCTGGGCACAGACAATATTTTACTGAAGTTGAGATTGGAAATATTGTTAGAGCGTAAAAAATTGACATAAAAAAAAGACTTTATTTACAAGCCTTTTTTTATTTGTGTGATTATTTATATTCTATTCTTTCTAAAATGGCATTTGAAACTGTTGTTTGGTCAGCATATTCAAGGTCACTACCCGCGGAAAGACCGCGAGCAAGACGAGTGATTTTTACGTGAAAAGGCTTTAAAATCTTTGTCATATATAAAGCTGTAGTTTCTCCTTCGGTATTAGGATTAATAGCTATAATAATTTCTTTTATTTTGTTTGTTTTTATCCTTTTAATCAGTTCTTTTATATTCAAATTTTCAGGACCAATTCCTTCATTCGGCCTGATAACTCCGCCCAAAACATGATATAATCCCGTAAATTTTCTCGTGTTTTCAATTACTGGAATATTCATTGCTTCTTCTATTAAGCATATGGCTGATTTGTCTCTTTTGGCGTTTGAACAAAATTCGCATAAATCTTTTTCCGAAATATTAAAACAGTTCTTGCAGATCATTGTTTCTTCTTTCAATTTTAAAATTGCGTTTGCTAGTAATTCCGACTCATATTCTGATTTTTGAAGAAGGCTGAAAGCGAATCTAGCCGCGGTCCGCGGTCCAATTCCAGGTAATTTTGAAAATTCTTTTATGAGATTTTGTAGCGGTTTAGGATACATAACGGAATTTTATAATTTTTAATTTTATAATTTTTAAATAATTTTATAATATCTAAGTTTTTAAACATTAAAAAATTAAAGCATTATTTATAAAATTAAAAATTGGAAATTAAAAATTTTATCAATGTCTTTTATCCAAGCTCTTAAAACTCGTGTATTGTTCGTTGAAAAATAGTTTGACACTTCCAATTGGCCCGTTTCGATGTTTGGCGACTAATATTTCAGCTATATTTTTATTTTCTGATTCTTGATTAGCCTTGTCTTCTCTATATATAAACAAAACAACATCCGCGTCTTGTTCAATTGATCCGCTCTCTCGGAGATCTGAAAGTTTTGGTTTTTGATCAGTTCTAGCTTCAATTCCGCGAGATAGCTGTGATAAAGCGACAATCGGAACATTCAATTCTCTTGCTAAACCTTTTAATGATCTTGAAATTTCACTCACTTCCTGAACGCGATTATTTGGATCTCCTCTTCCTTCCATAAGCTGAAGATAATCTACAATTATCATTCCTAGCCCATGTTCGGACTGCAGGCGTCTTGCCATAGTTCTCATTGTCATAACATTCATAGTAGCCGCATCGTCTATAAATATTGGAGCTTCTGAAAGAACGCCCATAGCATGTCCGATTTTTGAAAAATCATCATTTTCACCAGTACTAGAAAGCTTTCCTGTTCTGAGTTTCCAAAGATCGATGTTTGCCTCGGCGCATATTAATCTGTCTATTACCTCTCCTTTTGACATCTCAAGAGAAAAAATTCCAACTGGCACTTTTTCTTTTACCGCGGCATGCCTCGCAAGATCCATAGCAAGAGAAGACTTTCCAACGCTTGGTCTCGCGCCCAAGATAATTAAATTAGATTCTTGCAAGCCGGATAATATATTATCTAAATCAATGAATCCAGTCGGGATGCCTCGCAGCTTGCCCTTGTTCTTGTGAAGTTCGTCTATTCTGTCAAAGGCTTCTTCTAAAATCGGTTTTACGGGCGTAAAGTCTTGCCGCACATGTTTTTTAGAGACGGAAAATATTTTTTGTTCGGCATTATCTAGAGTTTTTTCTACTTCTTCTGTTTCGTCGTATGCTTCAGATACTATTTGTGAAGCATTATCAATTAGCCTTCTTAAAATGGACTTTTTTTCAACGATTTTTGCGTAGTGAATAATATTGCCGGCCGTTGGAACAATATTAGCAAGAGAGGCTAAATATCCTTGTTTTCCGACTTGTTGTAATTCTCCAGTCTCTTTTAATCTATTAGAAAGACTTAACAGGTCTATTGGATCGTGGTGTTCATATAAATAAAGCATAGCTTTGTATATTCTGCCATGGCTGTCTTTATAAAAATCTTCAGGAGTAATCAAATCGCCGATTTTTATTATTGCGTTTTTATCTATCATTAAGGACCCTAAAACTGACTGTTCAGCTTCAATATTTTGCGGAGGCATTCTATTTGTTCCAAAATCCGGATTTTTAGTTTTTTTAGGCATAGTTGAATTGGTTAAAAGTCAAAAGTTTATAAAATTGAAAGCTTTAATTCTCGCTTATCCAGTATATAAAAATAATCTATTTAAATCAATAGCTTATTTATACCCGATTCATACACAGGCAATATTTTCAATTTGTGCGATGGTGTATATATCGACAAATTATTTTGAATTACAAAATGTGGAATATATCAAAAAGTATAATCTGGAAATCTACCGAAGTTTAATCTTGACAAATTTTTTGTTTGTGATAATATTTTAGCATTAAAAGAGATTGACAGAAATTATCAATTTCAGAGTCAGACTTAGGAGGATGTCACGGGAATGCTGTATAAATGTAAAGATTGTGGAAATGAGATTTTTATAATAGAAGATGGGTTCACAATTGAGCGGGGCTCGCTTTATGCTGTTAGTCTGAAAAATGTCACAAAAATAGCCACATGCGCATGTTGTGATCAAAAGTATACTATAAACGGAGTAGAGTTCAAGAAAGTTAGACGCAAAGAGTAGATTTTTATCTACTTTTTTTTATTTGCGTGCCATTTGCCATATCTTCAACAATAAAACCATTTTTTTCAATACTATTTCTTAATTTATCTGATAGATTCCAGTCTTTGTTTTTTCTCGCTTCCTCTCTTTGTTCAATTAATTTATTAATATCATTAGGAATTTCTATTTCTTCTTTTTTAATCTTGTTTAAATCAAGTCCTAAAACTTTATCAAATTTAATTAAGGTTTCTTTTTTATCTATATCGTTATAATTTTTTGATTTAATCATTTCCCAAACAACAGTTAATGCTTTTGGCGCGTCAAGATTATTTTTCAGGGCTTCTTTAAATTTATTATCATATTTTTCAATGATTTTTCTGTTAGGATTGTCATTGTCAGTAGATTTGATAAAATTAAAAATTTTATCAAGCGCGTTTTGACTTGCTTCTAAACTTTTCCATGTAAAATTTAGTTTAGATCTATAATGAGCTGTCAAAAATAAATATCTTAAAGACAGCGGATTAAATCCTTTTTCTTTTATTTCTTGCAAGCTATATGAAGTTCCTTCAGACTTTGCCATTTTTTTATTATCAACCAAAAGATGTTCATTATGCAGCCAATAATTTGTGAACTTTACTCCGTTTGCTGATTCGCTTTGAGCAATTTCATTAGTATGATGAATAGGAATATGTTCAACTCCACCCATATGAATATCTAAAGTATCTCCTAGATATTTTTTACTCATAGCCGAGCATTCAATATGCCATCCAGGAAAGCCATTTCCATTTTCAACCAAAGGAGAAACAAAAGGAGATTGCCAATACTGCAGGGCATTCTGATGCGCTCCGGCTCGAAAAAACCACAACGCAAAATCACTAGGATGTTTTTTTTGTGAATCTCCTATCTTGTTTTTGCCCGCGTTTTGGATGTTTTCTTCCAAAATTTGCCCTGATAATTCCGTGTAATTTTTTGCTTTAGAAATGTCAAAATAAACAGCCAAATCAGTTATATAAGCGTAGTCTTTGTTAATCAGGGTCTGTACCATATTAATCATTTCTTTAATATGCTTTGTTGCTACTGGCTTTACTGTCGGATCCAGTATATTTAATTCTTGAGTATCATGTTCAAAAATATTGATATATTTTTTTGCAATTTTTTCAGGCCTTAATCTTTCGCGACGAGCTCCCTTTTCCATTTTGTCTTCTCCCGCGTCTTGATCGGAAGTTAGGTGTCCTACGTCTGTATAATTTCTTACATGTTTAACTTGATATTCTAGATATCTAAATATTCTCACTGCCAAGTCGGCGCAAAACATGCCTCGCAGATTGCCGATGTGCTGAGTCCAATACACGGTAGGTCCGCAATGGTAAAGCTTTATTTTTCCTTTTTTGATAGGTTTAAATTCGCGCATACTTTTTGATAAGGTATCATAAAGTTTCATAGTCATATTTTTTTAATTAATATACTCTAATAGATAAATTCGGGACGTGTTTGCTGTCATTCTAAGCTTGTGTCATGTTTCGACAAGCTCAGTATGACATTTTTATATGCATTATTTATCCAAGCATGTCCTAAAATTATTACATAATCAAAAGAATGCAAATAAAAAAACAATCTATTATTTTATGGATTTTGCGATATTTAATTTAATTGTGACTTGTGTTCCGACATCTTTCATACTTTCAAGATAAATTTTTCCATTCATAAGTTCAATAATTTGTTTTGTGATCCAGAGTCCCAGGCCAGTTCCTGTAATATGTTTGGTTTTGTCATTTTGAACTCTGCTAAATTTTTCAAAAAGATGCTTTTGCTCTTCTGCGGACATGCCAATTCCAGTGTCAGCAATTTTAATCGCAAGTTTATCATTTTCAACATATGTCGAAATCGTTATATTGCCCTCTTCTGTATATTTTATGGAATTACCAATCAAATTTACGAGCGCTTGTTTTAATCTTTCTTCGTCCGCAAAAATGTTTGGAAGTTTGTTATTCGGCTTTTTATATTCAAGAATAAGATTTTTTTCATCCGAGGAAACTTTTAGCTGGTCAACTATATCATTAATAATTGGCAGAACATCAATTTCTTTATTGCTAACCTCAAGTCTTCCTTGCTCTATTCTAGAAGTATCTAAGAGGTCATTTACCAGACCGTTTAATCTTTCAGTAGAAATCATTACTTTATTAAGGCTTTGTTTCATTTTCTCATTTTCAATTTTTCCAAAAGTTTCGTCAATAATTAGAGAAACATAGCCCTTGATTGCTCCAAGAGGAGTTCGAAGCTCATGAGAGGCGATAGATATAAATTCATCTTTCATCCGGTCAACTTCTTTGATTTTCTTATATAATAGCACATAATCCCAAAGTTTAACTGTTATTGATAGAAAGAGAATAACAATCAAAATAATCGCGATTAAAATATAGATGGAATTATTTGTAGTAGTTGTCGTGAGGTCATCTATTATTTTTGAAGATAATTTTATTGAAAGAATCGCTTGCTTATTTCCAGCTTCATCGGTCATCGGCATTGTAATTAACCAGAAACGATCATCTGAATATAAGTCTTTGACGATCCTTTTACCTTCTTCGGTGTTAGCTAGTCTCAGTGAATCAGTTGCAAGAGATTCATTTTCTTTTAGCTTCCATGCCAACGAATAATAATAGAAATCAAGAGTCTTATTTATGTTATCTTTTTCTAGAGATGCGACTATTTTGAAATTATCATTATCGGGAATAAGAATCTCTATATTTTGAAAGTCGTCGGGATTTGCCAGCGCCAATTTTTCAATTTTGCCCTGTATTAATTCATAATTGTTAATGTCATCTTTTAGCAATGTATTAATGGTTCTTCCAATAGCTTGAGCTTGGCGTTGAATTGAAACATCAATATTATCATTATAACTTGATATTGTTATAATTGCGTTAATAGCTATTAGCACTGGTATTAATACGATAAGAAATACTCCGTAGATAAGCTGTAATGATTCTCTATTTTTTGAAAAGAAATTTTTAACATTCATACAATCAATTTGTTTTAAAAATTAATAATTACAAATTCATATTTTATTAGTATTATTATAGCATAAAAATACGATATCTTAAAAATAAAAGCGATATTGAATCGCTTTTATTTTTCAATTATTATTTTCAAAAAAGATTATGCCTTCTTTTTTTTCTGCAGAATAAAAGTCATAAAGATTATGATGGCAAATCCCATAATTCCGATGGCAATAACTATATAATTAAATAATGAATCCTCTGATTTTTTTGGAATTTCAAAAGCGGCGTTTGCGGGAGTGATGAAATTTTTAGCCGAAACTGCTTTTGCTTCCTTGATGAAGAAATTAATTGGGTTGCTTTTACTTAATACTTTTCCAGTATTGTCGTTAATTACAATATAAGCCTCGTGTTCTCCGTCTATAAGAGATTCTTTCAGTTCATATTTCCAATTGCCATACTTGTCAGTTTTAACGGTTACAATAACTGGTAGATCAGAATAAATATAGATTGTCGCAATGCTGTTTGGTTCGGAATTCCCATATAAAACATATCCCGAAATCGCATTTCCTTTGTCGTCTTGCGCGTTAGAGATATTTTTTATAGCAAGGTTTTTATCAATTTTTCCCTCTGTCATCGGATGTTCCAATATTTGATTTTCAATTATTGCTTTTTCAATTCCATTTATTTCATTTTCTAAATTTCCGTCGCCATTTGGGTTATATCCATTTCTAATTTCAATTAAATCATCAAATCCATCGCCGTCACTATCGGTTTTATGCGAATTGGTGCCGAATCTTCGTTCAATATCGTCTGGAAGTCCGTCTCCATCGCTGTCAATTATAATGATTATTGGTGAAGTTTGAATCAATCTATCTTCTTCGTTTAGGACAAGACTTTCTTGAGCGGACATTATTTTTAATCCCAAGTCTTTATTTAAAAATGGAGCTGAATTTTTTTCATCAATGATATCATCTTCTAATTCTGAAACCTTGATTGATTTCCCAATGATTTCTTGTTGCCTTTCGCGAATATTTTGAAATTTATTTTGTTTTGCAACAATATTTCCCAAATGCCTGTCTTTAATAAAATTTTTACATTGCCAATCCTCAAGATTGTCACATTTAACTTTTGGCACATATTTATTAAGTAAAAATTCCTCGCATTCAATTTCGTCGTCAATTTCAGCGATCTTACATTCTGGCGGTCCAAATTTCTTAAACATTATTTGATTGCATTCATTTCTTGAAGTTGCTCCAGCGTCCTGACATTCTTTAGGCATAAATTTTTTATTCAGAAATATTTCGCAGTCTTTTTCATTATTAAATCCTTGAACCTTACATTCTTTAGGCATATATCTTTTCATCATTATCTCTTCACATTCTTCAATTGTTTTTGCGTCCGCGTCAATACATTCATATGGATATTTATCTGCTGGAATATTTTCCATTCCATCATATTTCTCAAACATAAACCTTTCACAAGCTCTTGGATTCAATATCCCTGCTTTTTTACAATCATCAGGAGCAGATTTTTTAAACATAAATTTTTCACATTCTTCTTGGTTAGATATTCCTTCGTTAATACACTCTTCAGGAGCATAATTTTTAAACATAAATTTTTCACATTCTTCTTCTGTTTTCGCTCCAGCATCTGCGCACTCTTTTGGCAGATTAATTGAAATGAGATATTTTTTACATTCATCAAAAGAGGTTATTCTTTTTTCTTCACATTCACGAGGAAGTCTTTCTTCTGAAAACATCATATCATTAATTATATCTGGATTCGCTGCATAAGACATGTCATTAAATTCACGATACGAATCTCTCATAAGATTGTCACATTCATCTTTATTTGTTATTCCCTTTTTTTCGCATTCATAAGGAATATGATTTTTCATCATGAAATCATCACAGGCTTTTGGGTCCGTTATATTTTCAGATATACATTCTTTGGGTATAAAATATCTAATATTTCTAAGGCTGTCGCATTCTTCTTTGCTGGTGCTGCTATCTTGACATTCGATCGGAGCAGTTTTTGTATACAAAATTTCATTACATTTTTCAAATGTTATTATTCCTTGCTGAACACACTCAGGATCTAGATAAATTGTTTTTAAATAATCTGCGCAATCTTGAAAATTTGAAATATTATTTTTTCTGCATTCATAGTCAATGCTCATATATTTATCGCACTCTTCTTTTATCGTTATTCCTTTTTGCTCGCATTCAGAAATAAATGAAGTATTATAATCATTGTTCAAATAATTATTGATCGTTTCTTCTTCATTGTTAAAAATTTTAATCGTTCGAGACATATTTTTAAATTCTGTTCCTTCTGATATTTCAACCTTAATAACATATTCTCCATTAGGAAATTTTGTTGTGTTAAATTCAATATAATACTCAGAGCCGGAAAAATTATTTAAATGATTACTTGTGAACTTTTCATAAGTGTTGTTTGGTCCGCCTATTAAATAAAAATTAATATTTTCTTTTGAGATATATTTATTTAAATTAATGTATATTCTTTGTATGCCTCTTAATGCTTCCATAGGCGCATTAAATGAATTAATTTGTAATATGTCTTGAGTTGTATCAGGATATTGAGTTGTATCAGGATATTGAGTTGTATCAGGATATTGGGTTATGTTTGTGTCGTTATTAATAGTAAGATTAGCTATTTTTGAATCAGTTTCGGGAAGTTTATTTGCTATGATTTTAATGTTATAGTAACCATTTGAAAATTTATGTGTATCAAGGCCAATATAATATTGTTCACTGCCATTTATATTGCCGCCGTGAAAACTGTCGCGTATTACGTATATATTATTAGGACCTCCTGTAATATAAAATTTAACATTGCTTTTATCAGTATATTTATTTAAATAGACATGAAGTTCTACATATCCGCTTAATATTCCTGTTGGAATCTTAATAGATGTTATTTGCAGAGAATCCGTAGCGGTTGCAGCTTCATATTGACAGTCATACGAACACCCATCTCCACTGATAGTATTTCCATCATCACAATATTCTCCTGTGTTAATCGTTCCATCTCCACAGACAGAAGTTGGATATGTTTCATCATCGGTTGCAGCTTCATATTGACAGTCATACGAACACCCATCTCCACTGATAGTATTTCCATCATCACAATATTCTCCTGTGTTAATCGTTCCATCTCCACAGACAGAAGTTGGATATGTTTCA
>DAOWDS010000059.1 GCA_030638895.1 Candidatus Moraniibacteriota bacterium
AGTTCTCGCTGAAAAAAATTTGAAAATGATTGAAGAAAGAAACAAAGAAATTCTCAAAGACGAAAGGGAAAGGATGGGTGAAGTTAACGATGCAAAAATGAAAACAAATGAACAATATATGGAAGGGAAAAAAGACGCTATCAAAGAAATGGTAGATAAGATAGATTTAGAGCTTAGAGAGTCTCAGAAAAAAATTGAAAGCACTGAGAAAGAAAGAATTGGAGAATTTTCAAAAATGAAAACGATTTTACGGGAGCATAAAATTATTACAGGAGAGTTAAAAAATTCAACTGAGAATTTGAAAAAAATACTTTCTAATAATCAACAGCGCGGAAAATATGGAGAGGAAGTTGCGGAAAATATTTTAAAAATGCTGGGGTTTGTGAAAGATTTGGATTATATTGTGAATCTTAGGCAAGAGACAAATGCAAATCGTCCAGACATTACTATTAAATTGCCGGACAAAACAAAAATCAATATAGACGTAAAATTTCCATACTCAGCTCTTCAAAAATTACAAGAGGTTGAAGGAGAACTTGAAAAGAAAAAATATCTCGCGCAGTTTACCAAAGATGTTAAAGAAAAAATCAAACAAGTAACTAGCCGCGATTATATCAATCCCGAAGAAAAAACTTTGGATTTTGTAATTATGTTCGTTCCAAATGAAAGTATCTTCAGTTTTATTTGTGATAAACTGAGCGATGTTTCAAATGAAGCATTGGAAAAAAAAGTAATTATTACAGGCCCATTTTCTTTTGCCGCAATTGCCAGAATGATTAAACAGTCGTATAATAATTTTAAAATACAAGAAGACTTGCAGAGAGTAGTTGGTTTAATTGGAAGATTTAAACAAGAATTTTCAAAATATAATGATGAATTTGACAGGTTGGGTGATAGGATAAATTCAATGTCAAAGCAATACGATAGTTTGGCAAATACAAGAACAAGGCAGTTAACGAAGGTGGTTGATCGTATTAATGAAGAAAATGAAATTATTAATGATGGCGAAAAAAAGAAATTAACAGAGTAGAATTTTATATGAAAAGCTGGAAAATCACAAAATCAAAAACCGTTTTTAAATGTAAATATTTTAAAGTTTTAGACGAGGATTTTGTAAAGCCAAGTGGAAAAAAACATAAATGGTTTATTTTTGACACAAATGATTATGTTGTTATAATAGCCAAAGAAAAAGATTTTTTTTACTTAGTTGAGCAATATAGATATACAACTAAATCAAAATTATTACAAGTTATAGCTGGAGTCGTGGAAAAAAATGAAACACCGCTTATGACGGCAAAAAAAGAATTAAAAGAAGAGGCGGGAATAACAGCAAAAAAAATTAAAAAACTTGGATGGTATTATGCAAATTACGGATGTTCAAATCAAAAAGCGCATGTTTTTTTAGCGGAGGATTTGAAAATTGGCGAACAAAAGCCAGATGGCTTTGAGAAGGAAAGCGGGATAAAAAGAAAAAAATTAAAAATTTCAGAAGTGGAAAAATTAATTAAATCTGGTAGAATTAAAGATCATGACACCCTGGCAGCGTTTTGTTTATTTATGTTGAAACATTAGGCTGTCATTCTGTCCGCCAGCTGGCGGATCAGAATAACAAATGTTTTTAACAAGCTAACTTAAAACAATGGGAATTAAAGATTCATTTAAAAAGGTTATTGGCAAGGGCGCGATGAAAATATCCAAAACCAAAATTGGCAAGAAAATTATGAATAAGGCCATGGAGAAAGAACTTAAAAAAATGCCAGAAGGGCAATGAGAGACGGCAAGAAAAGCAATGCAAAATATGCAAAATATGAGCGTGGATGAACAAAAAGAAATGGAAGAAAAAATGAAAAAATTGCTTGGCGGAAAAGAAAATCCAAGCGCCGGAGAGATGATGGGCATAATGAGAAAAATGACCCCAGAGCAGCGACAAGAGTATGAAGATATGGCAAAAAAACTAATGGGGATGTAATAAAAACTAAAAGTTTAAAACTAAAAACTAAAAACTGAAAATTACGAATTTTAATATAAAATAAATGAAAGATTTTGTTGTAATTTGTGATTCGCTTCGGAGCTTGCATAACGTGGGCTCTGTTTTCAGAACGGCGGATGGAGCAAGGATTAATAAAGTTTATTTATGCGGTATTACGGGAATTTCTGATACGCAAAAACACGAGAGACAAATATCGAAAGTTGCTTTAGGCGCGCAAAATTATGTTAAATGGGAATATGTCAAACAGTCTTGGAGATTGGTTGAAAAATTAAAAAAAGAAGGATATCAAATTGTTTCACTTGAGCAGGCGCCGAAAAGTATCAATTATCTGAAATTCAAACCTAAATTTCCGTTGGCTTTAATTATTGGAAATGAAGGAAAGGGGGTAAAAAAATCTCTTTTAAAAAGATCTGATTATGTCATTGATATTCCAATGATGGGGCAAAAAGAATCTTTAAATGTTTCTGTCGCTTTTGGAATTGCTGCTTATTGGATTTTGGGTTTTAAAAAAATATTATGAATGAGAATAATCCACAAAAAATCATTGAAAAAACCAGAGACGATTATGATTTAATTGCTAAAGAATGGGATTTGAGCAGAAATAGGTCTTCTGTCTTGAAAACTTCTTTAATCTCAGAAATTAAAAATGGGAACAGAGTTCTTGATCTTGGTTGTGGTAATGCGTTAATGCTCCCTTTGATTCTAAAAAAAGGTGGAATTTATGCAGGTCTTGATTTATCAGAAAAATTGATTGAAATTGCAAAGGAAAAATATAAAAAGGAAATTGATGATAATAAAGCGAGTTTTTTTATAGGACAAGCGACAAAACTTCCGTTTGAAAATAAAAAATTTGATTTTGTAATTAGTTTTGCCGTGCTTCATCATATTCCTTCAGAAAAACTTAGAAAAAGATTTTTTGAAGAAATTAAAAGAGTCTCTAGGTCAAACGCAAAAGTCAAAGTTGTCGTTTGGAATCTTTTGAACGAGTGGTCAAATAAGAGATTTGATATTAAAAATCAACTAAAAAATAAAAATAGCGGAGATATTACTGTTCCATGGAAAGCGACTGAAGGGAAAATTGTTAATCGTTATGTGCATCAGTTTTCTAAAGAAGAACTATTACCTCTTGCTGAAAAAAATGGGTTTAGAAATATAAAAATAGATTATTTTAATAGGGCAGGAGAAAAGACGGACAATGGAGAAGAGATGGTTTTGGAGATGGAAAAATAGTATATTGAGTTATTAATTTTTCGAGAATTTGTGATATAATATAAATATAATAAATAATTTAAGAAAATGAAAAAAATTACATATATAATATTCAGTACCATTGCTTTAATTGTTTTTATACTGTTTCTTCCCAAAATTCTTGATTTATTTACAAAAGATATAGATCCGATAGATGATTCTGATTTGAGTTTGCAAGTGATTTCAATTTCCAATGAAGAAAATGCCTATTTTGATCTAATTAAAATTAAAGATGTAATATACGAGCCGGAAGACAAGTCAAAAGCTATATTTGATCTGGTAAATAATGAGTTATGGGATGAAAAATTAGCAGAAGATATTATTTTTAATAATCAAAAAGCTTTTGAATATTTTTCAAAAGCAGCAGATAAGAAAAAATTTCAAAATCCAATATCTGCTAATCCTGAAAACATAAATCCAAATACAATTTTTCCGTCAATGCATTCTTGGAGAAAAATGGCTCAATTTAGTTCAATAAAGGCATTATATTTATTAAAACAAGATAAAAGTAAAGAAGCAATTCAAGAAGCATTGAATTCAGTATACATAGGTCAAAAAATGCAAGAATCGCAAGTTTCTTTTTTGGAGTATCTTGTTGCAATATCAATCAAAAGAACTGGATTAGAAACTGTCAAAAATGTTATTTCGTTATCAAATTTAAGCACCGAAGAACTAAAAAAATATGCTTATGATATGGACCAGTTTTATAAAAACGAGAATGGATTTGTTGCTATTCTCAAAGGTGAATATTATATGCAATCATTGAGTATTGATGCTTTGGTAAATGGTGATACTGAGATGTTGAAAGATTATACAGCAGAACAAAGTCAAGATATATCAGAAAAATTAAACAATGATTATAATTATTATTTTAGACCAAATAAAACAAAATTTCTTTTTGCAGAATATGTAAGAAAGACTATCAAAAATGCGAATAGATTTTGTAATGATATTCCGACAATAGATTCTCAACGGTTAGCTTCCTCGTCCTATATAAAACTTTATTTAACTGAAAATGCTATTGGAAAAACAATATATGATATTGTAATAACAAGCTTGGCTTCAGTAAACACGACAAAATGTGAGGAAGATTCTTTAGTATCTGCGACACAAGCCATAATTGCGATAAAAGCATATAAAAATGATAATGGTGATTATCCAAGTTCATTAGACGAATTAGTGCCTCGTTATATATCATCTGTCCCATTAGATTATTTTGATGGTAATTCCTTAAAATATTCTAAAGAAGATGAGATTCTTTATTCAGTCGGAAAAGATTTAATAGATAACGGCGGAAGCGCAGGAGAATCTTGGCAAACAATGCCAGATCCGACCTTTAAAATTGAATTTTAAAAACAATAAAAGAAGTCTTATGCTTAATTATAACTTTTTTACCATATATCCATCTTCAAGTCTGTATCCTAATTTTCGATAATAACCACGAACGCCGACTCCGCTGATGACGGCGATTTTTTTTAATCCAAATTCTTTGCGAGTGATTTTTTCAGCTTCTTGAATTAATTTTCTACCGAGTCCCGTGTGTTGAGTATGCTTTTCTTCGTTTAATTTAAGCGGAGCTAATGTTCCATAGGTGTGCACTTCACGAATAACAGAAGCGTTTTGAAGAGCTGGAATAAAATGTTTTTGCTCTTTATCGAATTGATTTAGAGAGGAAAGTTGAGTTGAATCTCGAGATTGCCACGTCGTTTTACTCCTCGCAATGACAGAAGTAAGATAACTCTTAGAATTTATTCTCAGTCTTAGCAAGGAATAAATGTGTTGTCTTTTTTTATCTTCAAAACTCAAAAAGATTTCTTTTCCGTTTGATGCTTTGTAATCTTGTCGGAATAGTTTTAAATTAATCACCCCTTGCCCCTTCTTGAAAAGGAGGGGATTTTTGGTTCGTATTTCTCGGCATCTAATGCACTTACATTGCCAACCATCTTCTTCTGATTTTTTCTTTAAAACCTGTCTTAAATTTGAGACCTTATTTCCAGCGACAATGCTTGTTGAGGGAATATCGCGAACGAGCCTTGTAATTCTTACATAGTAAGGAATTATTTTTTTGATTTCACAAAGCAGTTTGACAAGTTTTTTATCTGAGTACGGTTTATATTTCCCGTTTTTCCACCATTTATAAATTTTCGCATTTTTGACGACGACACAAGGATAGATTTTAAGTATATCGGGCTGGAAATTTTGATTTGAAAAAAGTTCTTGAAATATTTTTAAGTCTTGTTTATAATTTGACCCTGGAAGATTCGGCATCATATGATAGTTTATTTTAAATCCAGCTTCTTTTAATAATCTTGTCGCTTTGATTGTAGTAGCAACGCTGTGTCCGCGTTTGTTAAATTTTAAAATATCGTCATAAATACTTTGAACGCCGAGCTCAACTCGTGTAGCTCCTAATTTTCTCATTCTGATAATTTCTTTTTTGTAAATGTAATCAGGACGAGTTTCAAGCGTGAGTCCAATAATTCTATGATTTGAAGTTTCATTTATTTTTTGTAGATTTTCAAGCTGTAAGCTTTTTAATTCTTTTTTATTTTTAAATTCATCACAAGCCTTAAAACACTCTTTTATAAACCAAGTCTGATAATTTTTAGGAAGGTAAGAAAAAGTCCCGCCCATAATTATGAGTTCAATTTTATCTGTTTTATGCCCAGTTGTTTCCAGTGATTTTAATCTTGCCGCTACTTGCTTATATGGATGAAAGTCCGTTAAGATCGCCCGCATTACTGCCGGCTCATTTGATAAATAACTTTTCGGCATATTTTTTTCATTCGGACAAAATTTACATGTTCCAGGACATGGATATGGTTTTGTTAGGACTGCGATAATTGCCACACCGGAAAGAGTCCTGATATTTTTAGTGACAAGAAGTTTTTCAATATTCTTATTAGTCTTTATTCTATTGCTTTTTACCATCTGGCGATAAGTTTCTAGCAACTCAATATTTGTTGGATTTGGCAATCTAAATTTCTTTGAAGCCTTTCTCTTAAGTCGTGAAAGATATTCTAAAGACAGCCTTCGCTTCGCAGAGGTTTTTTCTATAAGCTTTTTTATAATATATTTATTTATCATAATGTTTTAAATAGAATTTTACTTTTTAAGTATAATGGCATAGATGCATTTTATCAAGAAATTTAGACGGTTGTATAAGTTCACTCACATATTGGAATCCAAATAAGCTAAATATATGCAATTAGGATTCAAATATGGTCATTGCAAAGGTTTCTCTAGATTGTATAATTACGGGTTAAAACATTACCCTAATTATATGATAACCAAAGAA